>CAYTAW010000053.1:0-12360 GCA_964435675.1 uncultured Bdellovibrionales bacterium | reverse complement strand
ACTCCGCCAACATTTAAAAAGAACGGCAAAGATAATTTGACGGATTTGGGTACCCACCGCGGTCGGCTTTGTTATTACGGCGCACTGCCCTGCTACCGTCAGCGAAATCGAATCGCACTCGGCACGCATACCGAGAGAACAGCGGCCGCTATGTATGCACGAAGGTTGGGAACGGAAGAACGCTCCGTTAATTGACGGTGGAAATGCCGCTATCTATTTTTTCAGAGCGAGGAGCTCAGCGCCAAGGGTAACCGTTAGCGGCTCGATTACGACTTCACGCTGCGCGGCATCTTCGACAGTCCCGGCCTCAATGGCCAAGAGGTTGCATTCCTTAGCAATCGAAACAACCTTCGCGGCGTCGACTGACGGCGGAACGCAGATTGCCATGCCGGACCCGCAGTTAAAAATTTGGAAAAGATCGTGATAGGAAATTCCCGTTCTTTCTCGAACAAATTCGAAGATCGGGAGAATTGGGGGAAACTTTTTGATACGGTACCGAAGCGGCTTGTCCGATCGCATTATTTTTAGCCAGCCATGACCGGTGATATTTTCAACATTCGACAGCGGGATTTTTTCACTAAGCAGACGCTGAATTAAAGGGGTATAGAGCTTTGACGGTGCATTAATAGCCCGCCAATACTCGGTGCCGTCTGAAAGACGCGCATGATACCCGTCATTAATTCGTCCGGCTAAATCGCGAAGCGAGGTGAACCCGTTTTCGTGCGGGCCAGAGCTTTCAACAAGTATAATTGTATCGCCCGCGGAAAGCGGCGTGGATCCAATTGCTTCGACGCCGGCCGGCAGGAGCGCAAACAGCGAACCGGCGATATCGAGCTTATCATGGACGATTTTTGTTTTTAACTGCGGCGTCTCACCGGAAAGATACACGCACCCAACGGTCCTGCAGCCCGCGACAAACCCGTCGAGAAATCCGGACATAAATTCTTTAGTAAAAACAATCTCAGGGTGCGATGACGGCAAATAGAGACCAATCAGAATAGTCTGCAATCCGCTCGATGCGGCATCATTCGTGAGCACCGAAACAGTCTTAATTCCGATGTTGTACCAAAACTCAGTCAATTCATCAGAGGAAAGGTCACCGGGTCTCGCATCGTCGGCAGTGCCGAGCCCCTCTGGAACGAGCGAAACATAGATCTGACCGGCGCCCTGCTTGATAAAAGTGGAGATGTCCAGCGCGAAAAGATTGGCGCTCGATCCAAAGCGCTCGCCCGGCACCACTCCGAATTTTTCGGCAAAACGAACGGTGCGGCGCGCGGCCTGAATAAACGCCCCTTTGGCATCGTCGAGTACCTCATAATTCACATGATCGAGCGTGTGCGCGGATTGGGTTTCTGAGGGATGGCTTTCTGAGGACATTGCTAGAGATTCATTGATTCGCGGCAAATTGTCAAAGGTTTAAGGAGGATAGGCTTTAAGACGGATAGCACGATGGGCCCGGGGATGGTATAAAAAGTGCCTATCTGTTCCGGCAATCAATTACATCCGTAGTCGACTGCTTCTGCATTCGGCCGGACCAGAAAATACTATCTCGCGATTGATTATTTGGTTTTTTCCATGAATAGCATTCAGCACATTTCCGCCGCCGAAGGCCGACAACTAATCGGGTCGTTGACCACTGAAATTCATAAACATATCGTCGGGCAAGAACGCTTAATCGAGCGGCTGCTGGTGGCGATCCTTGCCGATGGGCACCTGTTGCTCGAGGGCGTCCCCGGACTTGCGAAAACAAAAACGCTTGCGGTTTTGAGCGCCTGCATCGACGGACACCTTAGCCGGATACAATTTACTCCCGACTTGCTTCCCTCGGACCTTATTGGCACCGAAATCTACCGCCCTCAAACCGGCGAGTTCGTAGTGCGTAAGGGGCCGATATTCGCCAACATACTACTCGCTGACGAAATCAATCGCGCGCCCGCAAAAGTGCAGAGCGCTCTCCTTCAATCAATGCAGGAGCGGCAAGTAACGATCGGTGAACACACCTTCGATCTCCCGCATCCCTTCATGGTGCTGGCGACGCAGAATCCAATCGATCAGGAAGGCACGTATCGTCTACCAGAAGCGCAGCTCGATCGCTTCCTGATGAAAATCGAGGTGACCTACCCTTCTATCGCCGAAGAAATTCAGGTGGTAGAGCTCGTCACCGCCCCCAAAGCCTCGTCCGAAAAACCGAATCGAATCTTAACTCTCGAACAGCTGCTCGCACTGCGCGCACTTGCCTCACAGACATTTTGCGATCCGAAGATCGATCGCTATATTGTCAACCTTGTGCATGCAACCAGAGAACCGGAGCCATTCGGTTTAGCCGGCCTCATTGATTGGGGCGCATCGCCGCGCGGCAGCATCGCGCTCAAAACCTGCGCGCGCATTCTCGCCTTTTTGCGAGGAAAAGAATTCGTCACGCCGGACGAGGTCAAAGCACTTGCCCCCGATGTACTGCGTCATCGCGTACTTCCCGCATTCGAAGCCGAGGCGCGATCGCTGACCAGTAATCACATAATCGACACACTTCTGAGATCCGTTCCCACGCCGTGAACGCAAATGCTGCCACACTTACGCAGATTATCAATGAACGGAGCGCGGAGCTGCGGCGGATTTCATTGCGCACCAAGCGATCGATTAATGCCGATCTAATCGGAGACTATCGTTCGACTTTCCGCGGCAGTGGTTTAAATTTTGCCGAATTGCGCGAGTACGCGCCCGGAGATGACATCAAGCATATCGATTGGCGATCGAGCGCGCGCAGCGGCAAAACGTATGTAAAATCGTTTGAAGAGGAGCGGCAATTAACGATCATGCTCGCCGTCGATACTTCGTATTCGACGGGCGCGGGCATATCAGGCTCAATGCATTATCGCGCGCTCACCTTTTCCTCGCTGCTGGCAACGCTTGCCGCGATCAACAACGATTTGTGCGGGTTGATGCTCTTCTCAAGCACCGTCGACTTATTTATCAAGCCGAGCAACCGCAAAACACAGAGCCAAAGAGTGTTGCGCGCGCTCAGCGAATCGGAGGCGCATTCAAAGACCGACTTAGACGGAGCGCTTAAACATCTCTTGGCGAGGTTGCGCAAACGTTCGATCCTCTTCATCCTATCGGATTTCTATGCGCCACCGTTCGAGGGGACTCTCAAAACCACGTCGCGCCATCACGACACCATCTTAGTAGCGCCGCAATTTTCACTCGACCAAATTCTCCCTACGCGCGGCATTGTGTCGGTTCGAGATCCCGAAACCGGAGGCCATTCAATAATCGACGCGTCGAGCGCTCGTGTGCGTCAGGCGCTCGAGGAGCGGCTCTTACTTAGGCGGCGCGAGCTAGAAGAGCTCGCGCGCCGCACACAGACTGAATTGCTGATGCTCGGCGACGATCCGCTGCTTCCGCTCACCCGGTTAATGCAGCGGCGACATAAACGAGGTACGTAATGAATCCGGTACCTACCCCGTACGACATTGCGGCAATTGCGGCGATTCCGTTTGCTCCAAGCGCCTGGGCGTGGGCCGCGCTGTTATTATTTTTTTTGATTGCAGCGCTTTTGATAGCGCGGTGTACGCGGCCGGAGCGCGCTCCCGAGATTGCGCTCCGCGCTCAGACGCTGCGCGCCATCGAAGCAACGTTCGCCGTGCTGACTGATAGCAATTGCGTGGCTTCTATCGGGGTTGCCGCCGCCGCTCTCAAGCGGTTTATAGAGTCTGACCGGACACTCAACATCGGCGCGTGCTCACCCGCTGAGCTCGAAGAGGTTTCACGAAAGGCGACAGCGGGCGCGCCCGGAAAACTCCTGCGAATCGTCGCTGAACTTGACCGACAAAAGTTCGCGAAGAAGCCCTCCGTTGAAGAAGTGCGTGCTCTGATTTCCGAGGCAATAAAAATTTTGCAGCAACCGGAGGCAGCATGACGTTCGCCTACCCGCTCTTGCTGCTTTTCTTTCCGATTATCGCGGTCACCGCCGTGATTCGCCGCGGCGCTTCACGCGAGGCGGTACCGGTATCATCGCAGAAGCTCGCCGAGGGATTGCCGCGCTCTTTCCGAATCGCGGCGCGAACACCGGTGCTCGGCGCACTCTCCCTTTTTGCGCTCGCCGCCCTGTGCGCTGCGGCCGCGCGGCCACAGCGAATTTTTCCAGTACCGACGGCGAGCCATGCTCGAAATTTAATGGTGGCTCTCGACCTCTCACGCAGCATGGAAACACCGGATTTTAATCTTGACGGCGAACGCGCGAGCAGAATCGACGGTGTTAAGTCGGTCGTCTCCGATCTACTTGAGCAGCGCAGCTCAGATCGCGTTGGATTAGTCGTCTTCGGCGCCCAGGCGTATCTTCAAGCCCCACTGACGCTCGACCACGCGCTGATCGAGCGCATGGTCGACGCGCTCCGCTGCGGAATTGCCGGCGACGGAACGGCAATTGGGGACGGCCTCGGACTGAGCATTAAGCGCGTCGAGAAAAAAACACAGGGCACGCGCGCAATCGTTTTGATAACGGACGGGGTCAACAATTCGGGTAATGTGAATCCCCTTAAAGCGGCCCAGGTCGCCAGAGATCTCGGCATTAAAATCCATACTATCGGCATCGGCTCGACCGAGCCTGTGCCGCAACGGTTTTTCGGAAACGTCTTTGCGCCGAGAACTCAGGGTCAGGCGGAATTCGATGAAAAACTCTTGCGCGAGATCGCCAACATCACCGGCGGAAAATATTCCGCTGCTGGGTCGTCCCAAGATTTGCGGCACATTTATCAGGAAATTGATCGCCTTGACCGCACCGAGGAAGATTCTCCATTCGCGCAAGAAGTCGAGGAGTTGTTTCAGCCCTTCGCCGCCGCGGCGCTAGCGGCTTACCTCCTCGCGATGCTGCTATCACGAACCTACTTTTTGAAGGTGCCGTGCCTATGAACGAGGCTGGATTTCTTTTTCCCATCGGCCTGCTTGGCTTAATCGTGATCGCGGCGATTGGCAAACTTGTTTTTTCGATCGAGGTTTCGATCGCGGAGCTGCACCGCTCTCTGGGCTGGAGCGGCAGTCCAGGGAGATTGCGCATTGCCGCTCCTCTCGCGCTATTCACTCTGGGTGTCATTGCCGTCAGCCGACCCTATCTTGGGAAAGAAACGCTCAGAGTCGAGGGCCGCGGGCGCGAAATTTTTCTGGCGGTGGATGTGAGCGCGAGCATGCGTACACCCGACGTGTCTCCTACGCGAATAGAGTTCGCGAAACGGAAAGCGCACGACATTGTCGAATTCATTAAACGAAACACACCCGATAGCCGCGTGGGAGTGATTCTATTTGCCGGCGACGCGTACGTTTACTGTCCACTGACGCCCGACGCGCTCGTGGTGCAAGAATATATTCGAGCTATTGAACCCGGACTGATTACGACCAAGGGCTCCTCGCTCTGGCGCGCCTTTGATACTGTGAAACAGGCGATACAGGACGCAAAAGCCGCCGACCCCCAGTTGATAGTTATTAGTGATGGCGAGGATCTCAGCCCCGAAACTGAAATGCTCGCGCAGCAGATAGACTCTTGGCCGTCCCCTATTCTGTTTCTTGGAGTGGGTACTCCCGACGGTCAACCGATTCCGTTCCCCGAGGGAGGATTCGTCAGCGCCAACGGAGAGATTGTCATTTCGAAATTGAACGAAGCCCTCCTTCAGAGGCTTTTCCACTCGTCCACGCACGCATATCGGCGCGCAACAGTACTCGATACCGACTTCGCCGATTTCTTGAGCGCCCCACCCACAGCGATTGTCCGGAGGGGCGATTCGATGTCGCATGAAATCGCGAGCTACGGAGAGCTGGGACCTGGAATACTAGGGATGGCGCTTCTCGGACTAACCATCTTGTCGATACTCGGCAAATTACCGCGCGCGCTCTTCGCGCTTGCGCTTTTTCTACCGCCCGCCGCGCGTGCAGACGATAATCCGTTGAATGACTCGATAGCGCATGAGGCCTACCTCCATTATCAGGAGAACGATTTTCAAGGCGCCTTCGATAGATTCGCCGAGGCGCTAAAAACCGACCCACATAATCCTAAGATCCTTCAGGGATTGGGAAGCGCCGCATTTAAGCTTGGCAAGTATCCTGAAGCGGAGAACGCTTTTCGCGCGATGGAAGGTGCCGCGAAAGCCTCGAAACACCGGTTCGATGCCTCCTACAATCGCGCATTGGCAATTTTCTCCAACGACGTGCCGGCGCTCAACAACCGCTCGATTGCAGAAGCGTACCTACAACAAGAAGAGGAAGAAAAGAAAAAGCAAGAACAGCAAAAGGAACAGAATCAAGATCAACAGCAGAATGATCAGAATGATGAACAAAAGGAAAACTCAGAGCAGCAGCAAAACAGCGACGAGCGCGCGCAAAAGAATACAGAGCACCCTGAAGAAAAAGATTCGAGCACGGAGGATTCCCGAGAGGACCAGCGCGAAAGCGCGAAAGAGGAGCAAAAGAACGGTGAACCTTCCGAGCAGGCGCAGCAGACCCCAACGCCATCGGAGAATATGAGTACGGAAAAAAATTCCGAGAACGCGGAGGCGAGTCCAACTCCCCAAAGTTCAACCGCTGCCGGACAGAGAGACGAATCGGCGCAACCATCCGCAGTCGACTCTCCCCTACCCACTCCGCAAAGCGATGCGGGCGAACAGGCAAGCCAGAGTGCGAAAAGTCAGGCGATCGGAGATACTAATCAAAAGATCGATCAAACTCCGCTGACAGAGCGTCAGGCCGCTGAGTGGCTCAAAGGCCTTCCGGAGTCGCCGATTCTCATTCAACGTCTAAATAGAAAAACATCAACCAATACTGGAGGTCAGACGTGGTAAGGGTTCTACAGCACATGAAGCTCGCGGGGCTTCTAGCGCTCGGCATCGCGGCGCTGTATCCGTATCCCGTCAGCGCGCAGCAGGCACCGGTGTTCATCGAACAGACCGTGTCGAAGAACGCTGTCTATGTCGGGGAACAGACCTTTTATACATTCCGTTTGAATACGCAGACCACCGTTTACAACTATCAACCGCCAGAATTTAATCTCGAAAATTCCTGGAATGAAGTGCTCGCCGTCAATCAACGTGTGCGGCGCGAGATCGATAATCAAAATTGGGACGCCTATGAAACCCGCCGCGCAGTGTATCCATTGGCTGTTGGGGACATGACAGTCCCCGAGATTAATTTAAAGGTCGGCGTACGCGTACGCACCCCGCATCGGGGTCCCGTGCCGTTCGGTTTCGACGATTCCTTTAATCAGGATTTTATCGATCAGTTTTTTGCCGACGTCACACCAAAATCGGTTTCGATGCGAGCCGACGCATTAACTATTCACGTAAAGCCCCTTCCGCAGGCACCGCTCGGCTTCAAGTCAGGGGTGTACGTTCCTGTGGGTGCGACCCACCTCACCGCGCACACAACTCGAGACGCATTAAAGGCGGGCGAGAACTTAACGCTCGAAGTTACCGTCGTGAGTGTGGGGAACTTGAATCCACTGGATCAGCTCGACATTGCGCTGCCGCCAGGTATTCGGATCTATCCCGAAGCGCCCAAAGTTACGCAGAATGAAAACAATGACGCGCTGATTATGCGGAAGACATTCCGTTACAGCTTAGTTCCAATTGCCGGCGGAACGTTCACCATCGCGCCGATTTCAGTCAATTATTTCGACGTCGATACTCAGTCGTACCGAACGGCAGAGAGTCCGGCTTTCAAATTTTCGGTCGAGGGCGCGCCGATGCCCGAGATTCAACCGTCCGCGCCAACACTGGCGCCGCCCCGAAACTCGCCCGAGGAACAACCAGCGCCCCTTGTCGAAGAGAACCGTTTTCTAATTCGCGTCGGCGAATCGATAGACCCCGAAACGGCCTTATACGGTATCGCGGCGACTCTGCTGATGGCGATGCTCTCGCTGTTTGCTATCGTACGCCGAAGGAAGCGCCTGCCACTGCAGTCGATCAAACGAAAAGCCACCTCCTGTCGCAGTATCGACGATCTCGCTCGGCTTTATCGCGAATCGTTGATCAGAAGCATTTCCGGCAAAGAGTCTCAATTTAGCTATGAAGAGCTGGTCGTGCTGGTAAAAAAGAGAGAATTTAGCTCTAAGATCGAATTTTTGACATTATCACTTTTAGACACGTTTGAGCTGCGGCGGTTCTCCGGACAAGCGCTGGACGAGAGACAGCTTGAGCAATTAAAAATTGAGACTATTAACGCGATATCAGCTATAATTGCTGAACAGCGAAAAAGGAAAAACGATGCCGATTCATAGCGAAAATTTAGAAGAGATTCAAACGCAGATGCGGGAAAAGCTCGGCAGCGTGGTGCCCGAAGTTGAGATTCGCCACAAAGCGGAACTCGTCCAAAAAATTAACCGGCTCAAAAAAGAGAAAAAAGCACTCATACTCGGCCATAACTACATGGAGCCGGCGCTGTTTCATACCGTCCCTGATGTTGTCGGTGATTCACTCGAGTTGTCCAGAAAGGCGGCCGCGGCCGAAAACGAGATTATCATTTTTTGCGGCGTGCGCTTTATGGCCGAAACGGCAAAAATCCTCAACCCAAACCGGACGGTGCTCCTTCCGGCTAAGCGCGCCGGATGCTCACTGGCAGAGAGCATCACTGCGCAGGATGTGCGCGAGCTTAAAAAACGCTTCCCGGGGGTACCTGTAGTTACCTACATCAACACGTATGCAGATGTGAAAGCCGAAAGCGACATTTGCTGCACCTCCGGAAACGCTGCACGTGTCGTGCGATCGCTCGACAGCGATACCATCATCTTTCTTCCTGATGAATACTTGGCACGGAATGTCGCACAGGAGACCGGAAAAAAGATCATCGTCGCAAAAAAAGGATCAGCGGAACAATTCGCGCTCGAAAACGGCGAAACGCCACCAATGCTTGGCTGGCACGGACGATGCGAAGTGCATGAACAATTCAACGTCGACGATATCGTCCGTATCCGCAAGCAATTTCCGGGGACCGTGGTGCTTGCGCACCCTGAATGCAGCCCCGAAGTAGTTGAGGCATCTGATTTCTCGGCGAGCACTTCAAAAATGGTGGATTACGTCCGTGACAGCGGCGCACCGCACTTCCTCATTTTGACAGAGTGTAGCATGGCTGATAACATCATCGCCGATAACCCGGGGAAAGATATCTTGCGCTTGTGCAGCATTCGATGCCCGCACATGAACGAGATAACACTCGAAGACACACTCAAAGCGCTCGAAGAGAACGTGACCGAGATCTTCGTCCCTCCGGCAATCGCTGAACGCGCGCGCGGCGCGCTCGAACGGATGCTCGCCATATAGTCGGCCATCCCCCACGCGGTGAGGGTGCGAAGAGATGGGACAGCCTGGTCGAGACGGGTCCGCGGATGATTACGCGAAAAAGGGTGCACTATGAATGCGGCTCAAACCTCGGCGCCGAACGGCGCGATTCTCACCGGTAAGTCTTCTGACGGCAAGAGCGTTCCTCTCTATTTAAAAATGGCGAGCCGCCATGGTCTGATAACCGGAGCCACAGGCACCGGGAAGACGGTGACGCTACAGATGCTGGCCGAAAATTTTTCACGCGCGGGCATTCCCGTTTTCAGCGCCGATATCAAGGGGGATCTTTCAGGTATGCTCGAAGCCGGCGGCTCGTCGCCGAAAGTCGCCGAGCGAGTGGCGCAGTTGCGGATCGAAAATTTCACCGCACGGGGCAATCCCGTGCTCTTCTGGGATATATTCGGGAAATCCGGACATCCGGTGCGCACGACCGTATCCGAGGTTGGGCCGCTGTTAATGTCGCGCATCCTTGACCTGAATGATACGCAAGAGTCAGTGCTTACGCTTATTTTCAAAATTGCGGACGATCAAGGCTTACTTCTCTTGGATTTAAAGGATCTACGCGCCATTATCGCTTGGGTAAGCGAAAACGCCAGCGAACTTCGCGATGAATACGGCGCCATGGCGACCGCCTCAATCGGCGCGATACAGCGCAGTCTTATTACACTCGAAGAAATGGGGGGTGAGCAATTTTTCGGAGAACCGGCTCTAAAAATATCTCATTTCATGCAGCGCGATTTCTCCGGCTGCGGCGTAATCAGCATTCTTGACGCGACACGATTGATTCAAACTCCCCGCCTCTACGCGGCGTTCTTGCTCTGGTTCCTTTCGGAAACGTACGAAAATTTAGATGAAGTTGGCGATCTCGATAAACCGCGCTTTGCGTTTTTCTTCGACGAAGCGCATCTACTATTCAACGATATTCCGGAAGCTTTGCTAGATAAGATAGAACAGATTGTGCGCTTGATTCGCTCCAAAGGTGTCGGTGTATATTTCGTCACTCAACATCCGCTCGATATCCCCGATCGTGTTCTCTCCCAGCTGGGAAACCGCGTACAACACGCACTGCGTTCATTCACGCCGAGCGATCAGAAAGCGGTAAAGACGGCCGCGCGCACCTTTAGGCAAAATCCGGCACTAGATACTGAAGAGGCAATTACGCAGCTCGCAGTCGGCGAAGCGCTGGTTTCGACTCTCGATCTGCAAGGGACCCCCTCGATTGTGGAACGTATACTGATAGCGCCGCCCTCGAGCCAGATTGGCGCTATTTCAGCCGAACGACGCCAATCGGCAATCGCCTCCTCGCCGATTGCGGGCATGTACGAACAAGCACTTGATCGCGAATCAGCCTTTGAAGTGCTAAAAAAGAAAAAAAGCGACGAGCAGCCCGAAGCGCAGCAGTCCAAGAAAGATTCTGAGGGAGGATTCTTCTCCTCCATTTTCAAATCAAACTCGCGCCGTCAAAGTCCCGCCGAAGCACTTTTAAAATCGGTGCTCCGCTCCGTCGGTTCCACCATTGGACGCGAAATCACCCGCGGCATTTTGGGATCCGTTTCAAAAAATTCGCGGAGATAAGAAAAAGACGGGGTCCTCTTACCCGCCCCCCCCCGCCACCGCGCTGGAGTCCCCAGGTCTGCGTTAACCTTTTTTTTCACTTCTGCCGATGTTTCTAGGTGAGGAAACGTACAGAATTGATCTATGGCAATTATTGCTAATAAATACAGGGTATTAGGTGAGCTAGGGGTTGGCGGTTACGGAACCGTTTACCTGGTAAAGCACCTAGACCTCGGCACCCAGTACGCGCTGAAGCTCCTCAATAAGGATTTTTCCGGCGATCAGCGGCTAGTCGAGCTATTTCGCCGTGAGGCGGAGGCGCTCTCGCGATTCTCTCACCCAGGCTGCGCTCAGTTCCGCGATTTCGGTCGCCTCACTACGGGCCGCTATTACATGACCACAGACTACTGTGAAGGTCAGACGCTTTTTCAGGTGCTCGAAAACGAAGAATGGCTGCCGGTGCTCGATTCACTGCGAATCGCCATGCAAGTTCTTGATGTGCTTGAAGCTGCCCACCAATCCGGCATCATCCACCGCGACGTTAAGCCTGGAAATATAATGGTTCAGCGCGATAAGAACGGCGTGCCGCAAATTAAGCTTCTCGACTTCGGAATCGCCGCGCTCGGTCCGGCGTCGGATGCGAGTGTCGAACAAATTTCAATGCGCGAAGAATCATCGCTCGTCGCCGGCACACCGCAATACATGTCGCCCGAACAAGCCGCGGGAGAAAAAGATATCGATCAGCGTATCGACATCTATTCTCTCGGAGTCGTGCTGTACGAAATGCTCACCGGCACAGTTCCATTCTGCGGAGATAGCGTCGTCTCGATTCTCGTCAAGCATCTGACACAACCCCCCGCACCATTTGCCGATCGTTTGGGTGTGCCAAAAAATGTAGAGTCGCTCGTATTCAAAGCGCTCGAAAAGAGTCCTCCAAATCGGTTCCAAACCGCAAGCGAATTCAAGACTGCAATAGAAGGCGTTCTCAATTTCGAAAAGCGAGAGCAGGATATTCGCACGATTACGTCGCTCCACCAAAATTTCATGCAGACCATGGCCGAGCAAAAACTCCCGGTACTGAAAGACGGGGTGAAACCTCCCATTCTCTGCCTCGATGACAATGAAATGATTCTCAATATTACGCGCCACATTCTCGAGAAAGACGGGTTTCGCGTGTTGACCGCGACCGACTTTACCGTAATCTACGACTACATCTTCAAAGAAGGGTGTCAATTAATGCTCTGCGACGTCGAGATGCCCGGACTGCCAGGGTCAAAAATCTGCCAGATGCTCAAGCGCAGCCAGCCCGATCTGAAAATTGTTCTCTTTTCAAATATTCACGAACGAGATCTCGCAGTGCTCGCGAAAGAGTCCGGCGCCGATTCGTGGATCAGCAAGAATACCAAGCCTGATCAGTGGCTAGAAGAAGTTAAGCGCATCATCGCTCAATAAGCGCTCAAGAGACAGACAATTCGATCCGATATTTCACTTG
>CAYTAW010000052.1:0-12378 GCA_964435675.1 uncultured Bdellovibrionales bacterium | reverse complement strand
GAACAAGCCAATACCCTTATCTTTGCTTGCGGTAGGCTGATAGAAATACTGATCGGCGTTCCAAAACGCCGCCCATGACCCATTCGCCTTCTCAACCGGAAGGCCCGGAAAAATGAGATTGGCCGCTCGTTGATCCAGGTCGGTATACTTACTCGTCGAATAGGTACCGCCGAGCAACTGATGCCCCGTCTTGCCGAAGAAATTGGTTGTGTATCTGGCCTCAGTTACCATCGTCGCGCCGCGAGCGAATAATTCACTTAGCCCGTCGTTGCCCGGCTTTCCGTGGGGATCAAGAACTCCCAACGTAACGACAAGCTCTTTTACCGGCAGGAAAATTGTGTTCACTCCAAGGGTTGAATATGGAATGGTCAATGCCGTGATAGGATTTAAATTAAAGCTCGGACTCATGAATTTTTGCCCGCCTTTACCATGCGCAAACTCATTCATATCACCTGATTCATTCGTGATCGTCGCAAATTTTCCAAAGGCGATGCCGAACTTCTCAGAGAAAAATTGAGTGTAGCTTACCTGCGGCATGACATAGTTGTTCTTGACCTCTGGGAAAAGGTCGTTGGCGTTAATCCCCAACGGCGCCCCGGTATTAGAAAATAACGTGCTTCCGAAGTTTCCCTCACCCGAAATGCTCAAGAGCCCGCCAGGCCAGAGGCCCATCTTCGACGTATCGAAATTGAGATTAGTTTCACCTCGTCCCATATAGGCCCAGCCGGAACGGGCACCACCCGAAACGACGCCCTGACTTACCTGTGTGAGATTCGCGTCAAATGTGATCCCATTATTTGCCGCGCGCTGCCGCTCCCCATCGAGGTCGCCGATAATGGTACTACGATCTGAGATATCACCGGTATAATCCGGGGTGGCATATAGTTGAGTTGGATTTTGAACTGGCTGGACAGTGGCTGTTTGATCATCACCGACCGCTATTTGCGGCATTCCAATTAACACCGCAGTAAAAAAGAATATTGAAATCCCTCTCAGATTTAACATCCACACCCCCAATCTTAAAAAGCGGTTTTATTCGCAACTGTTGAGCTTCACAGCCGGTGAGAAAATTATCCGTTCCACAAATAGATAGCAATCGGCAAATGATCCGACCAGAACTCATCCCAGTTTTCACTGCACCGGGATTATCGGGGCTTTGTTCCTACAACAAGCAATAAGGAATGCGGTCACATAGTGTGGGCATCGGCTATCGTGAATAAGCGCACCGATGCGCCTCGTTTTTACGTCGATCTGCTGATTGATCAGCTGATGCTCCCCACGGTTGCGTGCATCGACAGTTTGAACGAACAGATCTCCGGCTTGAATTAAGGTTGTCATCAGATCACTCAAGAAAACACCCTGCGGAGTACGCGCAAAGCCCGACTTCTCCATGGATTTGACGAGACCATCAAGCGCAAAATTTCTATGCTGCACGATCGATTTCAGATGCGCAGGAAGAAGCGCTGCCGTAGCATTACGGCCGTTCAGTTTGACCGGAATTCCCGTTCCTGAAATGCTATCTCCGGCGTCACGCATAATCTCCAAGAATTGCAAGTGAACCATATCTAAATCTCGCGCGCTGCGAGTCGCATTTATCTCAACTAGCGTCGCTAATTTCATTTCCGGAATCGAGCACTGCGGCCCGATCACTTGATTGCGAAATGCCGCCGGAAGAGCGGGATGCTGAAGGGTTCTCTCATACAATTGATCAGCCAAATCAACCTGCAAAAAAGCCTTTGTCCGCTCGGCAGGGTCGGACTTTTCTGTCAGATCGATAAACGCGGCAGTATATCCTGATTGACGGATTCGCCGATCAATAAGCAGGCGCAGCGCATCGAGCGATTCATCCGCCTCGGCTTCCCCCGTCATGTCAATTTTATCACGCAAGACGCGCAGCTTACCGATAAATTCTTTGAGATGCTCCGCGGCGATCGACTTTTGAAAGGCACTGCCGATCAAATTCTCGCCCATCTTCAATCCGGAATAGTGTACGAATTTTTTTGTCACCTCCGCAAAAATTTCTAAGCATTCGATAAAAGGTGCGCTTAAATTTTCACGCTTAATCCTGAAAGACGTCGTGTTGAGATCAAACTCGCCCTGGGGCTGGAAAAGGTCGACAATTTTAGAAACCATCTCGCGTGCTGGGCTTGGTTCGACAAATCCCAAGCCGACGCGCACGGACTCCCACGCCGCCGGCTCAACCGCCAAACCCTGCTTTAGCCGATCTACGTAACTCTGCGCGCAGCGCACCCACGGCTCATCACTGGTAATTTGTCTGAGCAGCGCTTCCGCAGCGTACACTTTCGCCAGTTGAGAATTTTCGCTGGCACCTGGGGTTGGATTTTGCGACTTCGGATCCATATGGCTGAACTACTAAGTTAATCGGACAATACAATTATGATTATATAGGTGAGAGTCGTAAGAAAGCACCGCCGGGCGGAAATGTTGCGGCGACAAAGTGCGTGAAAACAAGGAGTTACCTAGTCTGCAGACGCCCCCGCAATCCATTTATGCAGCCGCGCGAACGAAAAACGCAGCAGCTTGACTGGCCGGAACACGCAAGCTGCTGCGTTATTCAATTAATTGACCAGTAACCGCTAAAATCGATTATTATCATCAGGCCAATAACTCGCGCGCCCTCCTTGCTCGGCAGCCGGTTTCCCAGCCTTCAGATCGAGGTGACTAATAGACTTGCCTCCCCGGCCACGCGATTTCCAGCGATCTTTCATGGCCTCCTTTATTCTGTCTCCAATTTCGGGAGGCAGTTCGGCAAATGCGAACGGCGCTGACTCGAGAACGACGCCCGATCCATCATCTCTACGGCTCAGATTAGCCCGTGGAGATTGAGTCCAAAGAGTGACCGCGCAGCGTTCGCTGCCGTGTTCGGTCATTTTTCCCTCGGTATACTGGAAGTACTCTGGATAACGCACGCACGCTGCCGTGCGCACGACATCGGGATCGTTAGAGAGCTTTATTAAACGATCGAGAATGGCTTCCGCCGCTTTACCCCCATCTTTCAGCGCAAGAATCTGCGCGATAGTAACGCTCGTCTTCTCCGCCGGACTCTCCGTGAGGTCAGTGCGGCCATCGTTTATACCGGTGAGCGCGGCAGCCCCCGCTGTGAGCGCCGCCACTCCCATTCCCATGACTAACCCAAGCGTTCCCCCAGCACTTTGCCCCAATATGGCGGACCCCAATCCGGAAACAGCAGATCCCGCAAAGTAGCCGAGCACGCTTCCCCCCGCCAGGCCAAACGCGCCATAGAGTCCCCCGGCTGTGCAGACTTCGGCGATCTCGGTAAACCGAGTTGAGTTAAAATTTCGCTCCACCAAAGCAATGCGTTCTGAAATAGGAAGTTCGATCAATTTCCCATATTCTTTGATGGTCTCGCTTGAACGGATCATCCCAAAAACACCGGGGTTTACGATGTTTTCGTAAAATGTCCATGACCTATTTTGCACGACGCCACCGACTACCGTTCGATTTATGGTTGCCCCGGTAATGGGCTCCTTTAGATTAAATTTCCCATTAATTTTTCCGTCAATAATTTCGAAATCAAAGCAGTGCAGAATTTTCATTCCAGCGATCTCTCGCACGAGTTTCCCCTCCACAACGGGAAGATCTCCGCGCGTTAGTAGGCCGTCTGTTCCCCTTTTCGGGGCAATATTAACGATTGCATTGAACGATTTTTCGGTCAGCCCAAATTTTTTGACGTCTTGAATTTTTTCTCCATCAATTTCAGTGACCAGCGAGCCGCGCAGTATGATTCCGGGGGTCTTTTCGAAATGAGCGACACCCGAGGGAACATCTCCTTCAAACACAACCGCTCTCAGATTCGAAAACTCCTTGCCATCAATCTCAGAGATGACTTCTCCTGCTCTAACAAACGCGGATCCCTCGCTTGTCCCTTTGCGTATCTCGACTACACCGGTTAAAAGCTCATTCTCTATACGATAGGGACGGAATTCGTTCTCTTCGAACGTTCTTCCCTTCTCATCGAAATAGTTCATCGCGGCAACAGCGGCTTGTAGCGAGCGCTGCCCCAGTTTTTCTGCGTTTTCGACCGTCCTTTCGATTTCCGCAAAGTGCTTCGTCATCGTTTCAATCGATTGCGAGGTACCCTCGTTGTGAAGTGCGAATACCCGATTCGAGGCGACTGCCATGCAATACTCCTTTAGCTCAGCGCGCGAAGATTCGCCGGCGGTATAACGCGTAAGTTGCGGATCATTTTTAGGGATGCCGACCAATCCGGCGATAAGACGACCTGAAACATTCTTGTCGAAAAGGTCACCGACCATTGTCGCAGCTTTTTCTGCCAGTGGAAGATGCGTAACTACCCCCCCACGTATATCTACATGCGCTTCCGTTCCTGATTGCGCTTGAAGCGCGCCCGCAATTGGATGAATATTTGAACTTTCGCTTACTCCGATTTCCGAATTCATATGTCCCCCACACCATTTTACTAAAACAGCCCCGAGGTGCTCAGACTCCTCAGCGCGACCACAGTGTAAATATTTCATACTAAATTACCTTTCGTACTAAGAAGTGCGTGACCTCTAATATTCTATAATTTTTCCAGCGGCTTATGAGCGCTCCTTGCGTCGACGACGTATCGACGTCAGCGCGGAAAAAATTTGGGAAGCCATCATGCCGCGCAAACAGGGGTAACGGGGAGATTGCAATACTCCGATTGATTTGATTAAGGGCTACTGATTCCTTAAAATTGAGGAGAACGAAACTTCCGATGCACGAAAGGATTTAAACTTCCGAATAAATTATAAGGGCACCCATTCGAACGCATATTAGATGCTTTGGATTGGGTGTTTCCTTGTTTTTTCCGGGAGAATTACGGTGATTAAGTATTTGAAGTGGAAGTGGTTAACCCTTGCGGGAGTTGTCCTTCTCTTCGTTTGGGCCTGGCGAGGAACCTCGCCGCAGGAGCTCGAACTGAAAAAGCTGGGACGAGAGATTAGTGCCGTTAGTGACCTGGTGTATGCCCAGGTACTGAAAGGCGACACAAAAGTCCATGCGGAAACGATGGATGCGATTCGGAACGTCACAGGAATTGTCGCTGCTTCAGAAATGAAACGCGCCAGTACCGACAGACTCAAATCAGTAGAACAGGCCGTTGCCTGTTTGAACACGATCCATGAGTCTCAGAGTCCACGCGAAGTGGAAGCAAGCCTTCAAAAGGCCGCTTCCTTCATTGTCGGGGCCGAGAGAGCGTATCCGTTATTCCGGGTATTTGTAGTCTTGGGCGTCCTCTTTCTTTTGGCGCTTCTGACCGTAAAAGACTCCGGCCATCTGAGCTGCTTGGGACGACACTGATCTCGAAACGACGACTCCGAAGCATCAAGAAGGTTATCATATCGTGCATCGGAGTCGTTCGTTAACAGTTATTGAGTAAGTAAATAGATCCTATGAGCGTAGTTAAGCTCGAAAGGAAAGTGCAGCAGTACGCTGATGAAGGGTACGTATCTCTGACTACATCGTCCTTTCCAAGGCTTTGCCGAGACGCAAAGTCCCGAGCTACGCGCGACCGATAAGAACGTGACTGCAAAATTATTCTAAAATTCCCGATCGAATTAAACGTGCTCAATTAGATATGGACCACAAATTGGAACGCTACTTAAAGCAAACGGTGCCCCTTCTAGCGACTGCCCTTACACCAATCTTTGGAGCAAATGAGAGAACGGAGGTAAGATCCGCTCTGTCGGTAGATGCCTTCTTGCGTGGAATGGGTGACTATAAAAAGCAAATAGGCAGCGTCGAGCCACCAATAACTCTTTCAATTCTCAACCCCAGTCCGGCCAGTCGAAAATACTTCTCGGCTATGCAGAGGCAACAAAGATCGTATACCGTTCATTTTATCGACCACGGAATTACTGTCCCGCACTCCCCGTATCTTACCGAGTAAGATTAATGGCGAAAGAAGCCACCGTCCAAGGAAGTTAGATATCACTCCTTTGCAAGAAACCGGAAAGAGGTATTACTGCCATCTAGTAATACCCTCTTGCGAGATAATCCGGCGCGCAGTTTTACCCGTTCTATTCTGCGTGAACTGAATTCACTGGGCCAGAGGCGAGGAAAGAAGGTGTAATAGCCACCTCAACAAGAAGCTGCTACCATTATTTCCGGTATGAGTAGGCCTAAATTGATATTATTTACTTGGATCGCACTTTGCAGCCTGGCCGGTGCGATTGGATATTCGGCGGGGCTCCGAGTAATTGTTCCAGGCCCGTCCTCCCTCGCCGCGCTCAAAATCAATGCTGGCGAACGCATCGCCATGGAACATGATTTGCCCCTCTGCGACGGTCTTTTACTGGTAGTTGAATCAACTAGCGACATTTTGGCTGAGAAAAACGTTGCCGCCATCAATGTTTTGATTAAGCGGCTCGAGGCCCTGCGCATAACGGGAAGTGAGCGGCCGCTCTTTACGTTATTGAGATCATCAATAAGCCCGGGGACAGTCGACAAAGATGCTCTCGTCTCAAGTGATCGGTTAAAGACACTCATCATTGCGCAGAGCGCTTCACCGGTCTATCAATCTCAAAGAGACTTTGGGGCAATTCCTGACGTTCTGCGAGATTGGAGCGCGCACTATCCAGGAATCATGGTTCACTATCTGAGCCATGCTACTGGTGAAAGTGAGGTTCTCAGTCTGATTGAGCGCGACCTCGATCACTCCCTAATCTATACAATTCCAATTACTCTCGTAATTCTTATTTGGGCCTTTGGCTCGATCATTGCGGCGCTAATTCCACTCGCTATTGCGGCGATGAGCCTGATTGCTTCCCTCGGCGTGAGCGCCGTTGTGAGTCAATATGTCGACGGCATCTCCGCTACCTCGGCTCAGTTTGTCGTGTTGCTGGTGCTGGCGATTGGCATTGATTACTCGCTTTTTTTTATTACACGGGCGCGCGAGGAACTGGCGTCGGGCGCAGATTTAAACCTGGCGATTCTCAACACAAACAAGTCGGCTGGAGTGGCGATCTTTTGGAGCGGCCTTATCGTATCAATATCGCTTCTCGGGCTGATGTTAATGAAGGATACAGTTTTAAATTCAATGGCTCTAGTGGCGGTCATTTCGGTATTGATTACACTTGCAAGCTGCCTAATCTCGCTGCCGGCGTGTCTCGCGCTTTTTTTGCCCTCGTTAAAAGAGAAACAGGCGAAAGAAAGAAAACTGCTTCTGATTACTCAATGGAGCCTTCGATATCCTATTATTTCGGCCCTTATACTAGCGATCGCACTCTCGCTCCTCTCTTTGTATTCGCGCTCGATGAATCTTGGAAATACGATGATTCCCGACCTGCTTCCGAGCTCACTTCAGGGCATCAATACTTTTCAAATACTAAAGAGGGATTTTCCGAATATCGTCGGTGGTGACGTTTCCTTAATCGTATATGGGGCCGAGCTCGAAGAGCGTGAATCCTCTGGTGAACTGTTAAAAGCCATCGAAGCGCTCAACCAGGCTGGTTTGCGGGGACCCTTTCGCACTGATACGTCAGACGATTTTTTTGTTGAACGGCATAAGTTTGCAATTGATGGAAACGGAAATGAACCCGAGACGAAGCTATTTATCGATAGACTCCGCCGCGAGGTACTCCCCTCCCTATTCTCACCGCTGGGTCTTACGGCAGAGGTTGCCGGCATAATCCCCTACGCGCTCAATGAGGCGCAGCGTTACTCATCTCGATTGCCCTTGATATTTGGCGCAGTTCTCTGTGTGAGCGCGATATTTTTACTCTTTGCATTTAAATCAATCGTCATTCCAATTAAAGCCATAATTTTAAATCTACTTTCAACCTGCGCTTCCTTTGGCATATTGGTAATCGTATTTCAGTTAATCCCCTCAAGCACGCTCTACACAGGTGTAATTGAGAGCTTCATTCCACCCCTCCTCTTCGCCATTCTCTTTGGACTCTCAATGGACTATCACGTTTTCATTCTGGCGCGCATAACTGAGGAATTTTACCGCTCTGGAGACACGGTGAATGCCGTCACTCTTGGAATCCAAGAAACATCCCGCACGATAACGAGCGCGGCGATGATTATGGTTTCAGTATTTCTTGTCGCCGCAACACTTGAGCTTCCCGTGATGCGTCAATTGGGAATTGGTCTTGCGGCTGCCGTGCTTATCGACGCGACGGTTATTCGCACCATGCTTCTTCCCGCGACGATGGTGCTTCTTGGAAGGTGGAACTGGTATCTGCCGTTGAGAAAAATGTGAGTGCTATAAATGAGAGTTATCCGAGGTGATAATGGAATTAATACTCTCGATTAGCGCCGACATACGGAGTGGTTTAGTAACATATCCTTTCATACCAGCTTCGAGGCATCGCTGCCGTTCCTCCAGACCTGCATGAGCCGTTACCGCGATTACCGGAACTTTCTCGGTTGCTGGATTAGCTTGTAACGCGATGAACGCATCCATTCCATTTAAACGGGGCATTTGGATATCCATAAGAACCAGGTCGAATAAGCCTTCGCGGCACTTCTGAACCGCTTCGGCACCATCATCGACCAAGGTCACGGTATGTCCCAATTTCTCAAGCACCTTCCGCATCACCAACTGATTTACTTTATTGTCTTCAGCAACCAGAATATTGAGGCTCTTCTCCGACTTGCCCTCCCACACTTCATCGATCGGCGACTCGGCGGTTTTAGAAATTTCTACAGGAAGAGTCAGGATAAAGCACGAGCCAATGGCAGGAATACTTCGCGCAGAAAGAGTACCGCCAAGCAGTTCAGCAAGTTGACGGGAGATCGTCAATCCAAGCCCTGTGCCTCCGGCGCCGCCACGCGCCGTCAGCTGGCCTTGTTCAAAAGGTTGAAAAAGCCGGTCAAGGTCGGACATTTCAAAACCCACCCCGGTATCACTTACCGAAAATTCCAGCTGGAGACTTGCCGCGTCGGCACCGTCGATGCGGCGTACCTGAAAAACAACTCCGCCATGCGAAGTAAATTTAACCGCATTGGTTAATAAATTAAGTACAATTTGCTTGAGCTTTCCTCGGTCTCCGCAAACATTTTCAGGCAGGGATGGATCAATTTCGGTGATAGCGGTAACCCCCTTACGTTCGGCAAGGACTTCTGTTGTAAGAAGGATATCTTGCAATAGCCGTTTGAGCGAGAACGGCGCCTTATCCACAGTCAATTTGCGCGCTTCGATTTTCGAAAAATCAAGAATATCGCTGACAATCTGCAGCAAGTCCCCAATAGAGCTGCGGGCGGTTGATACAAACTCTTTTTGCTCAGTATTCATGGGGGTCGTGGCGAGGAGATCGAGCATTCCAGAAACACCGTTGATCGGCGTTCTGACCTCATGACTCATATTCGCGAGGAATTGGCTCTTCACTGAATTGGCATTGGCCGCTTGATCACGCAACTCAAATAGCTTCCCGAGAACACAGTTAACATCCTCGGCAAGCACCCTGAATTCGTCGGTCGAATCGAGCGATATGCCAGCTGAATCGAGCGGATTGTCAGCGATCTTTTTTAGCTGATTCTTAAATTGCCGAAAGCGATGGCTGACGATACGCTTCATGAGAAGTATCATGCCTATCAGCGCGAGCAGTCCGCAAAATGCAACCACCGCGAGCGTCACATCGCGCGTGCGCTTACCACGGAGGTAGTCATCACGGACCGTATTCAATTTTATGCTTGATATCGGCACGCCCGAGATGTCGCGCAGATTTAGAAATGTGACATATTCGGTCGGAGTCCTCTCTATGTAAGCAGCTTCACTTTCGTTCCAAGCGAAGGGAGGTTGAAACGAAGCATTTACATGCAGCAACGATGAGATTTCTTCTATATCCGCGGGCATTAGAAATTGCCCCATAACTGCCGTGCCATTTGCCGGCTCCGAAATCGAGGTCTTAGTCACCGAAGCCGCTGAAAGCATCAGAATCTCATTTCCGTGACGAAGATAGGCATGTAAGGAAGTGTGCAAATCATGAAATGTTGATATTTGTTTTAGATTTTCGATAGCCTTTTGCAGCTCGCCATCCAGGGGCTGGATTTCACTCTTCTCACGATTGATTGAAAGGCTGTCAACAATTTTTCCGTCTTTATCAAAGACGATGAAAATATCCGCTTTGGTTCCATCGAGCGCGCCAAAATTGAAATTGGTTTCCCGAAAGCTCTCGGTCGGATGAAGCACAAAATCGACCATATCATCCCATTTGCTCCACGCTTCGAGGCTCGTAGAGAGAGTAGAAAAACGCTGCTGCAGGAGATTATCAAACAGCTCAAGATTACGCTGCGCCTGGCGCGTTTCACTGGCAACCAACTCTTCCTCAAGAGAATGATTGAATACCATTGAAATGCCCCCTATTAGGGCCAGCAACATTCCGACAATTACGGTGTAAATGTGGAACTGAATTGAGTTAGTTCGAAATGGCATGCACCGGTATTAATCGGTAGATTGACAGATTTTCTAGAGGCGGACCTATACCTCGGCCTCAGGCTAACTATATGTAAATACAACTTTTTCTTTGCCTGGAATGCCCGACGATTCTGTTTTCCTTAGCCAAAGTGTCCGCCGGGGTCGCATAGGTGGATCTTTCAATTCCAAGAAAAGGGAACCCGAATAAAGGTGGCACCGCTTCCCTTGCGCCTCTTCCCTTAGAAAATAGGCTCTTCTTACCAAGACTTAAGTGTCAGTCCCGACCCCCATAACAAGGAATGGAAACCTCAAGAGGATTGGCTATAGGTCTTTATTCACTAGCAATTCTTACTATTACATGAGAACGAATTTAAATTTTTACAATTCACGTAGAAGCAAGCAGGCAGCTTCGACCGATTAGCAGTAATGAAAACTATCACATCACTTCGTTTAGCTGTATTCGGATTCTTATTTTTACCGATGGCAACACATGCCGAGTCTTCTAAAGGCCCTGACTCTGGCGAAACACAGCTCTGCTCTAATCAAGGGTTCTGTGTGGAGGTCGTCGAAGTTAAGGGGCAGCATCGAATTGTCGCCGAAATTTCGCGAATAAATTCTCGCGGGAAAGATGTAGATATCAAATTGAATGACGCTATTCAAAAACCTGTCATTAGTCGATTGATCGCCCGCACGCTACGACGAGCTGAAGCGAAGAGCGAGACCGAGCACGATTAAGAGATATGCTCCGTTGAACTATGCGCCTGCAGAATTAGAATTTAGCACGGCGAACCCGCATCCTCGCAGGTTACAATCCCTTGTTTACGGCAACACTTAAGTCCCTTTGCACAATGAACCGCTCCAGTCTCATTGGCAGCTAGACTACAACACGTCCTTCCCTGCGTCATACACGAATACTGTACATCTCCGGAAACACCATCAATAAACTGGCAAAACGTTTTGCCTTTCTCGCAAATAGTCGAAGCACGACAGGAGTGTGAAGCCACTGTATAACACTGGGGTTTGTCAGTTCCATTGCCACAACACTGCTGACCAAGGGCGCAGTTCCGAGCGAAAGCTCCCCGAGAGTCGACACAACAAGCGCTCGTAGATGGAATACATTGGTAACCAAGTTCATTCCCACATATGTTGGGCCGATTTTTATCTGTGCAGATAGTTCGGTTAATATTTACGCAAATCGGTGACCCGCTCTTCGCCAAAAAATCGCAGTTCTGATTTGTCGCACAGCAAGTATAACTTGTGCTGAGCAGCCCCTTTCCGAAACAAGGCTTCGGTAAAACCTCTCGTTCGCATGGAGGAGTCGCCCTAACCGAAGGGGTACCTGTTGGCGTCGGGGTACCTATTACCGAAACAGTTCTAAACGGATTCGGTGTTGGGCTCTTGACTGCAGTACTCGTAACAGATGGCACAGTTGAAGCTGTAGGCGAAGATGTTTGCCGAGGAGTAACTTCAGGAATCCTTATAGTAGCGGTACTTGCTACCGTAATAGTTCGAGATGGCACAATTACCGGTGTCGGAGATGATAACGGTGTCGGAGATGATAATTGCGGGGGAGTAACTTCAGGAATCCTCGGAGTGGGCGTAACATTTACTACTGAAGTTGGCACCGCAGGAACAAGAGCAGGCGTTTCTTCACCAGCTTGCGCAATCGACGTGCCGCTGACGACAAAGACTGCAGCGATAAAACATGCGCGAACGTTAACCAATCCTAAACAACGTAATTTCATGAACGCCCCCGATAAACGTATTCGCTCAGTCTAGCACCACGTCTCCCCCCCAGGCTATTTAAAAAGTGACCAAGATAAATACGCAAGAGACTTCATTCAAAGGCGCGCTAGGTATCCATTTCGCGGTCACTTCCGGACGCGCTCTAGCGAAATACTCGACACTCTCAATTCTATTTCACCAGGCAAACCACATAATTTACTCGCGATCTAGACCGATGCGCAACTTGCTCGGCAGACACGGTC
>CAYTAW010000051.1:0-12463 GCA_964435675.1 uncultured Bdellovibrionales bacterium | reverse complement strand
GCGGCGGTGTGCCGCAATTTACCAGGTGTGCGATATAGTTAATTGACGAGCCCTCATCGCGGCGGAAGAGCTGTGAAAGGCTGGATATCTTTATTTCCTTGAGTGAGACGAGATCCCCGAATAGCCGTCCCGGACCCACCGACGGGAGCTGATCGCGATCCCCAACGAGCACTACCGATGCGTTTTTGGGAATGGCCGAGAACAGCGCTCGCGCTAAATGGATATCAATCATCGATGCTTCGTCGATGATAATCGCATCGCAGATCAGAGGGTCGTCGCTGTTGAACTTGAACGCGCCATTTTTGGGGTCGAACTTCAGTAAGCGGTGAATAGTGCTCGCGGGCATTTCGCATACCTGGGCCATGCGCTGCGACGCGCGCCCCGTAGGGGCAGCGAGAATTAGACGCTTGCCGGTTTCGCGATAAAGGTAGGCGAGCGCCTTAATGATCGTTGTTTTGCCGCATCCCGGCCCGCCCGTAATAATCGACAGTGGATACCGAATCGAATTTATCACCGCTTGGCGCTGCTCTGGCGAAAAGGTCACTGACAGCGACTTTTCCGCTTCACGCAGTGAGCGCTCCGCGGTAAGCGGATTGATTGTTTCTTCGCTAAATGGCGCACATCGTTTAGCGACGAAGTCCGCAACGAATTCCTCTGCGCTGTCGACGGCGTGAAGCAAGAGTGCCTGATCTCGACGCACAATTTCACTCTGTTCGATCAAATTTTCGATGGGAGCTCTGAGATCGATGCTCTCATTGAGATCGAGAAGCGAACGCGTTTTGTGCTCAAGGTCCTCCTGTAATAAATAGCAGTGTCCTTCCTCGGTCGCCTTGTCTAGCGCGTATGCGATGCCGGCCCGAATGCGCTCAGGTGAGTCAAAGGCAAAGCCGAGATTGAGCGCGATAGCGTCGGCAGTAAGGAAGCCGACACCTTTCAGTACGCGCGAAAGAATATAGGGATCTCTCGAGATGACCTCTACCGATCGATTGCCATACTTTTCGTAAATGCGCCGCGCCAGCCGCGGGCTCATACGATGTTCAACGAGAAATTGATCGATTGCCTGAGTCGCTTCGCGTTCGCTGAAGACGCGATGCAGCAGTTCGGCTTTCTTTTTGCCGACTCCTGCAACCGCAGCGACCTTTTCCGGATTACGGCATATTACCTGTACGGCTTCAGCTCCGAATGCTTCGATTATCTTTTCAGCGGTGCCCGGTCCGATGCCTTTAATCATTCCGCTCGACAGGTAGCGTTGCAATCCTTCCTCGCTGCTTGGCTGGGTCTCTGTTATTGAGGAAGCGGCAAACTGCCGTCCAAATTTTGCGTGGTTGGTGAAGCTTCCACGCGCAACCAGGTGGGAGCCTGCGGACGCATTAGGGCAATGTCCGACGATTGTCACTTGATGTTCGTTGCCAGCGACGGCGAGTTGAATAACGCTGTAGCCGTTCTCAGGATTTCGGTAGGTAACGCGATTGACGACGCCGCGAATGATCTCTTCTTGTGCGATTTCTAGTGATGCCATGCTGAAAAATTTGGGGCTGTGCCGACGATCTTATCGAGAAAATACTGTGTAAACAAGCGTTAATGCCTATGGTGAGCTGGCGTCAAAATTGACTGTTCCTTTCAATCGGTAGTAAAACAGGGAAGCTTTCAGCGCCGGTTGATCCGGCATCGTGTGGAGGAATGTTGAGTAGCGAAACCGATCGAAATTCAAGGACAGTGGTCATCGGCACCCGTAAAAGCAGGCTAGCGCTCGAGCAGAGCGATTTTGTCGCCAGCCAATTACGTCAACACCATCCAGCGCTTGAAATTAAGATTACCCACATTGTTACTCAGGGTGACCTTTCGCAGTCGCGAAATGAGGCGCTTCCGACCATTGGTGGTAAGGGCCTTTTTACCGCAGAGCTCGAGCACGCGCTTGCCGAGGGGTCGATCGATATCGCCGTTCATTCACTCAAGGACCTGCCCACCGCGCTTGACCCGCGCTTCTGTATCGGTGCCGTCAGCAAGCGCGAGTCTGTTGCCGACGCGTTAATCA
This sequence comes from uncultured Bdellovibrionales bacterium, assembly GCA_964435675.1. GTDB lineage: Bacteria > Bdellovibrionota_C > UBA2361 > UBA2361 > CAYTAW01 > CAYTAW01. The sequence goes on along the minus strand of CAYTAW010000051.1, from coordinate 10,428 downwards.
GTCGAGAGGGGAAAGGGTTTCGCCAGTTGGCGCCGGGATCAGTAATCGGCACATCGAGTCTGCGGAGGGAGGCTCAGCTGCGCATGCTACGCCCCGACATTAAGGTGCAGCTGATTCGCGGCAATGTCGATACGCGCATTCAAAAATTACGCGCCGCGGGCACTTCATTTGACGCGATTGTGCTTGCTGAGGCCGGGTTGCGCCGGCTCGGGCGCGAAGGCGAAATTACTGAGGTATTTTCGACGATGGATATGGTTCCCGCCGCGGGGCAGGGGGCGCTGGGTATTCAGTGCCGCAGTGGCGACTCGAGGATTCTTGCCTTGTTGCGTCCGCTGCATGACGCCGAGACAGGTGCGGCAACCGAAATGGAGCGCGAATTTCTTGCGGTACTTCAGGCGGGCTGCAATACGCCACTAGGATGTTTTGGAACGATCCGTGACGGCATCTTGCATGCATTCACTCGCGCCTTGTCGCGTGACGGCAGCCGCTCGCTCGAATACGAAATGAGCGACGCAATGTCGAACGCTCGAGAGCTCGGTCGCAGGCTCGGTCAGGAAATGATTGAGCGGGGAGTTAAAAATCTAGAGCTGTGAAAACGCTCAGCGTCATTATTACGCGTCCAGATGGGGATGATTTCGCGGTGCGCGTGCGTGAAGCCGGCTTCGAGCCAATTCTAGCGCCTCTTTTTTCCCTCGAGGCCATCACCAATGATCCCGAAGAGCCCCGTATTTCCGCGCAGCTCCCGAATTACTCCTGGATCATTTTTTCGAGCCGCCACGGCGCCCGGTTCTTTCTCGAAAAGTTCGGCTCGATGCTCAGCGGGAAAATTGCCGCGATTGGAAAGACTACCGACTCGGAGATTGAGCGTTGCTATGGGCGCCGGGCAGATTTTTGCGGCAGTGGCGCATCTTCAGAGGATTTTATCAGTGAATTTTTGCCGCAGATTGATTCGTTTCAGCGCGTGCTGGTAGCGTCGAGCGTTGAGCGTAGGGGGATAATCGAAAAGGCGCTGTCTGGAAGATGCGCTCAATGCGATGTGCTTCCCGTGTATCGTCATTTGCGCCGGGCGCCGGAAGTATCGCTGGCCCAAAAGATTGCGCTGATTCCATCAGATGCACAGCTATGGACATTTTTCAGTCCATCGGCCTTTCATTACGCGACAGAGAGTTTTTTTGAATGGCAGATGCCCGGAGATCGCGCTAAAATATTCTCTATCGGAAGAACTACTTCCGCGGCAATCGAAGCGGCAGGCTGCACCGTGACGGCGCAGGCCGCTACTCCGGATGAACAAGGTATGATTGATGCGCTCTGCGCATGGAGGGAGAGTGCGGCGTAAAAAGCACGTTATTTGGGATTGGAATGGCACGCTGCTCAACGATGTCATCATCGGCTACGAAGTGTTCGCCGAAATTTGCAGGGCGCATGACATCGGCGAGCCGACGCTTGAGGACTATCAGCGTTATTATCAACACCCAATTGAGTTGCTCTATAAAGCGGCCGGTTTTGATCTTGAAAAAGTTTCGATTCAGGTAATCGCCGAGCGCTGGCATGTCGAGTACCGCCAGCGCCTTAACCGCGCGCGCCTCTTCGACGATGCCGAACGGGTTCTCGAAACGTTTCACCGGCGCGGAGTGCTGCAGTCGGTACTTTCGGCGCTTCCGCATGAGCTCCTGCTCCATAGCATCGAGCTTAACGGAATTAGCCGGTATCTTCACCGCATTCAAGGGCTTTCGGACAGCCTTGGCCGGAGCAAAATTGACAACGGCGTCGCCATGCTCCGTGAACTTCAGGCTGAGCCGGATCAAGTTATATTATTTGGCGATTCGACGCATGATTTCGAAACTGCCCAGGCGCTTGGCATTGAATGTGTACTTTTTACGCGCGGATATGAGCACCGTAGCCGGCTGACCCGCCATGAGGTGCCAATTTATGACGATTTTTCCCCTATTTTGGCCGAAATAGGCGAAAGCCGCTAAGTGCTGCTGGTGCTCCGTCGCCGGGGTTTCAACACTGTAGATTTACTAGTGATCATGCTATAAAGGGTGCTTCTAACGGGGGTGCCGCGGCGTGCGGCTGCCTGTCATTTACAAACGGTTGTCATCGCTTCTTGGGAATTCTAAATGATTGATCTTCATGAATTGCGCGCAGCGCCGGAACGGTATGAGCTCGCCTGTAAAAAGAAAAACGTAAAGTTTGATGTTCGCGCTTTTTTGGCGCTCGACGAAGAATATCGTCTGCTCAAAGCTGACGTCGAAAAGCTGCGTGCCGAGCAGAACGCCTTCAATAAGGAGTTGCCAAAACTTTCCGGCGACGCAAAGACGGAAAAGCTAGCTGCGATGAAGGAAATTGCACAGCAGGTCAAGGATCGCGGCGCGCAGCTGCTAGAGAAAGAGGCTCAATGGAAGGAGCTTTCATTGAAGCTCCCCTCGATTCCTCTCGATCGGGTGCCGGTCGGTAAAGATGATTCAGAGAACGTCGAGATCCGGAAAGTGGGTAAAGTGAGGACGTTCGATTTTGCTCCCAAAAGCCATGTCGAACTTGGCTCCGAGCTCGATATTATTGATTTCGAGCGCGGGGTAAAAGTTGCGGGATCGCGTAACTATTTCTTGAAAGGCGACGGCGCGCGGCTGCAACGCGCAATTCTCGGGCTTGCGGTCGATTTATTGCATCAGAAGGGCTACATCGTTATGGACCCTCCGGTGATCGTCAACTATGATGCGATGCTCGGCACTGGCTATTTCCCCGGCGGTGAGGAGCAAGCGTATCACCTCGACGAGCGCGATAATGGTTTGCATTTGATCGGAACGGCCGAAGTGCCGGTGTGTGCATATCACACTGATGAGATTTTCTCGCTTGAAGAGCTTCCGAAGCGCTACGGCGGCATCTCTCCCTGCTTCCGGCGCGAAGCGGGAACATATGGAAAGGACACCCAAGGCGTCTACCGCGTGCATCAGTTCTATAAAGTCGAGCAGGTCGTTATGTGTGTAAATGACGCCGAGGAGAGTGCGCGCATGCACACGGAGCTGCTTGGCAATGCAGAGGAGCTGCTGCAGAGGCTCGATTTACCGTACCGCGTCGTCGATGTGTGCACCGGTGATATGGGGCAGGGACAGGTCTATAAAAACGATATCGAAACGTGGATGCCCTCGCGAAATGGCTACGGCGAAACTCACAGTTGTTCGACATTCTATGATTTTCAGGCGCGACGTCTCGGCATTCGTTATAAAGGGAGCGACGGCAAGAATCAGTACTGCCATACCCTGAACAATACGCTGATTGCTTCGCCTAGAATTTTAATCCCGGTGCTGGAGCTGTATCAAAATGCAGACGGTTCGGTAACCGTCCCCGAAGTGCTTCGTCCATATATGGGCGGGCAGGAGCGTATCGTTAAACGTACATAGGAAGCGCATGGCAGTGGAAAAATCGTTATTTATCGAGGCCTGCCGCGGCAAGCGTGGTGCGCGCCCGCCTGTTTGGTTTATGCGTCAAGCCGGCCGCTATCTGCCCGAGTATCGCGAGATTCGCGCAAAGTCCTCAATGCTGGAGGTTATCCGCACACCTGAGCTCGCGGCTGAAGTAACTCTGCAGCCGATTCGGCGCTTCGGATTCGACGCGGCGATTATCTTCGCTGACATTCTTAATCCGCTAATCGGTATGGGGGCTGAGCTCGATTTCGTTGAAGGAGAGGGGCCGGTCATTTCTAATCCGATTCGCTCGCATGCGGATGTTGAACGTATGAAAGTGCCGGATACTGAAGCGAATACGGGATACACCGCCGAAGCGATTCGCCTTGTCGTGCAGGAATTGACCCCGCGCAACGTGCCCTTAATTGGCTTTGCTGGGGCGCCATTTACGCTTTCTGCGTATTTGATCGAAGGGGGTAAAATCGGGTCTTTGCAGCGTGTTAAAGAATTCATGTTCACCAATCCGGAAAGCTGGAGGTTGTTGCAAACGAAGCTTGTAGATATGCTTTCGGCGTATCTCGTTTCGCAGGTTCGTGCGGGAGCCTCTGCGCTGCAGATCTTCGACTCGTGGCTCGGCCAGCTTTCCCCCCTGCAATATCAAGAGTATGTAGAGCCGTATCTGCATAAGATTATCTCGGCTGTTCGCGAGAAGACGGATGTTCCGCTGATATTTTTCTCAACCGGGACCGCGGGGTTGTATCCGTATTTTTCACGACTTGATATCGACGTGCTGGGGGTCGATTGGCGCATCAATCTGCTCGACGCGGGGAGAATAACCGAAAATAAAATGCCACTGCAGGGCAATCTTGATCCTATTCTGCTAATCCAAGGCGGACAGGCGCTTGAACGTGAAGTCCGGTACATTTTGGAGCAGGGTAGGGAATTGAGCTCCTTCATTTTTAATTTGGGGCACGGCATTCTTCCGCCGACGCCAATCGCGCATGTGGAAAGAACTCTGGCAATAATCCGCGGAGAGCAGGAATGATCCATGCGCTCGGCGTTTTATCGTTGTTGTTGTATATTTTGGCGCTGGCGCTTTTTCTCGCGGATCTTTCGTCGGGCCGTTCACGGCGCAGCCAAGCGGCAGAGAAAACTTTATTGGCCGGCTTCGCGGCACACACGGGGCTAGTGATTTATACATTTTTGAGTTCAGGTACGGTCGTGCCGACCGGCCGCGGAGATTTTTATCTATTCCTATCGTGGGGACTGCCTGTTGCCTATGCAATTGTCCGCCGTCGTATGCGCTTCCCGATCGTCGGGTCTTTTCTCACTGCCGCAGCAATTATGTTTCTTGCCAGCTCTTCATATCTTCTTCATTTAACCGAGCCGCGTGAAGCGAGCATCGGAATAGGGTTTCAGGGGTTGCACGTGTTGCCGGCGTTAATCGCAGAACTTTGCTTGGTAATCGCTGTTGCGCTTAGTCTAATTTATGCGATTCAAGAGCGCCGTTTGAAGAGTAAGAAAGCTATATCCGCCGCGCTCTTTGCTCCGAGCCTCGATCAACTCAATATTTGGACGCTGCGCCTGGTGAGTTGGGGTTTCGTCGCAATGAGTTTCTCGGTTGTTACCGGGAGCGTCTGGGCGCTGTTTCATCAGCGCAGCGTTCTCACTGCCGATCCTTTTCAGTGGATCGGCTTTCTAGTGTGGATATTGTTTGTTGCTATACATTTGGTGCGTTCAATTAAGGGTGATTCGGGAAGAACGTTGTCGCGGATGACAATCGCTGCCGGGATAGTTTTAATTTCGTCTATGTGCGCTCTTTTGGTGGTTGGCGCAGGGGTGAATCATGCAGTTGTCTACCTCTCATAATCACGCCGGATTATCGTATTGCGTTGTCGGTGTAAATCATCGGTCGCTGCCTATCGCGCAGCGCGAGCTGTTGGCGCAAATTAACAGTGTGGATGATCAATTTTTGCCGCAACTTGCGCGTGATATCGATGTTCAAGAAGCGGCTCTGCTGTCAACCTGCAATCGCTTCGAAGTAATCGCTGTCGCGCCTCAGGGTGATAGGCTGCAGCAAGTAGCGCCGCGTATCATCGAGTTCTTGCGTGCCAAAGTCGGCGGCGGGCTGTTACCGGAGCATTTTTACCAGCGTCTTGAGAGTGATGCCATTCGTCATGTTTTTAGAGTTTCCTCCAGTCTGGACTCGCTCGTTCTTGGAGAAACGCAGATCCTTGGTCAGGTGCGAGCCTGTTACGAGCGCGCTCGCTCGCTCGGGCTCGCTGATAAGCATCTTCATCATCTGTTTCAGTTTGCATTTCGCATGGCAAAGCGTATTCGCTCGTCGACCGACATAGGCGCTGGCGCTGTATCGGTTAGCTACGTCGCGGTGCGGCTGGCTGAGCAGATTTTGGGCGATCTTTCTAAGGTATCGGTGCTCGTTTTGGGTAGTGGGCAGATGGCGGAGCTAGCGCTTCTTCATTTAAAGGCGCGCGGCTGTGAAACAATCACTATCGCAAACCGCACGCTTGAACGCGCGGCGGAACTCGCATCGCGTATCGGCGCCAGCGCAGCGAGCTTGGAAGATTTGCAGCGTATTATCGGAGATTTTGACGTCGTGATCGGTTCGCTGTCGATCGATCGGCCGATTATCGACGCGCAGCGAATGAAGAAAGCGCTCGGAAGGCGCTCTCAGTTTTTTATCGATCTTGGCGTGCCGCGCAATTTTCCGGAATCAATTGGGGCGCTGAATGATGTCTATCTTTATACCATTGATGATCTCTCGAAAATTTCCGACGAGCACCGCAGTATTCGCGAGGAGTCGCAGCATGACGCCGATATCATGATTGAATACGGATTAATTCAATTCGACCGTTGGTTGGTCCGCGTTGCGCGCGAGCCGATGATTCTCGATTTGCGCGCGCAGATCGAAGCCACTTGCCGCGCTGAAATAGAAAATGCGCTGCATAATTTCGCCAATAGAGAGCAGATAGTTCCGGCATTGACCAGAAAGCTGAGCGAAAAAATATCTCATCGCCTAATTGAATTAATGGAGGTCGCGCCGGCTGCGGGCGCGGTACATCCAGAGATCGTATCCTTGTTTATTGAGGATTTGCTGCGCAAATCTGAGAAATAATCACATAATCAACTGTCCTGGCGGACCGCGGCGATTGGCACGTAACAAGCACCATTCTGTCTTCTTCGTTTATTTGATGTTCTTGCATCTCTCGTCCAGCTGATGGCTGTTGACGGTCGAATGCCGGCTCACCTAAATTTCAAGACTTGAGTCGCCTAATCAGCAGGCGCTAGCCGATCCCATAGGCTTGTAAACTGCCATCGCGCAAAATCCGCGTAATGCTGATTTTTTATCTCCAACGCATTTTCGCTTTCGGGTGAATTCAGCGAAATTATCACTGAGTTATCGACGACAAATTGATCGGCGAGTCCGGGGTTTTTATCTTCAAGTAGGCGCACTTCATGGTAGGGATTCTTGATGTGTTTGATGTACCAGTTTGCCATTGGCCCCGCGATTAGAATATCACGGATCTTGTTTTTTGATTTTGCGGTTTCTTCGAAAAATATGAGCAATCGTTTTTTGACTGCAGGGGAGTACACTGCAAGCTGCGGATTCCACATGGCACAGTAATCACGGTGAAAAATGTATTTCGCCAGAAGCTGCAGGTAATCTTCGGTGGTCTCGATCTCTGTAATTTCAAGCTGTCCCGCGTGAAAGGGTTTTCCGCCGGAAAATCGCTCGATGCGGGGTTTGATCAACTCGATTGCCGACATGACACGATCGAACGCCACGCGCGCTTGGCTCGCGAGCAGTGTCGGAATCTGATTAGTATCGATTGGCACGAATTCGGTTGGCCCTGTTTCTTTTGCGCGTCGTATCAGCTTGCGCCGCTCAAGAGATTCAAGGGCTGAGTAGACGGTCGAGCGCTTAATTTTTAGCGCATTGGCGATTGAGCCGGCGCCGCGCGTCCCGCGAGCCAGAAGGTGAATCAGGATGTCGTACTCGGTCGGCGTTAACCCGCACTCAATAAATTCTTCCTTCATACTCTTTTAATCGTCGGGATTTCGTCGGCACTTAAGGCGCTTTTAACCCGCTGGATTTGCTAGAAAAACATGGATTTTGGAGGGCTGGCGTCACCTCGGTTGCTACAGAGAATTTAAGATCAATAGTAGGTGAGCGTAAGTGGAGCCCCTTATCGTGTGATGCGTATGCGTAAAAATAGTCCTGTTCCCTCCAACGACACGAGCCTCGGTGATTCGAATATATCGCCGCAAATTCGACCCAAGCTGCTTACCGCCGAGACGATTAGCGCGGAGAATCTCGACATTGCGCTTTATATCGGCGATCGCTGTTTCTTTGGGAGTGAGCAGGATGAAATTCGCAAAACCTATCTCACATGGATACAGAATGGTCCTACAGAGTTCCATTCGCACGATCCATTCTTCGCCTGGATTTCGCGTTTGGTGAATTATCAAGTATATCGCGGTGCGGAGAACGAGCCGGTTGGAATTGGTGGGCTTTATCAACTAAAAAGCGAGCCGCAATCATACTGGCTCGGATGGCTCGGTGTAGACCAAAGCCGGCGCGGGGCCGGATATGGTAGCGCGATAATTAGTGACTGCGAAGCTCGTGCTATCGCTGATGGTGGAACGACGATGAAGCTCTATCATCGGATTGGAGATCCTCAGATTGCGGAATTTTATGCTAAGCGTGGCTATGAAAGACTCGGTGAGATCGAGCTATATTCGGTGCCGAGAATTGTTTGTGAGAAAGTGCTCAGGTAACTGAATATATTTAGTTGTTGATTCCGAGAAAGATATCGAGATTTCCCGCATTTGCGGAAGGGATGATCGTGCCGAGCTGTTGCGTTATTGCGGAGCAAGTCGGCCGATGAACGGCGACCGCATCAAAGGTAAGCGAGTATTGCCGCGCCGCGCCGCGCGCGCATTCCCACGATCCTTGATCGCAGCAGCGCGAAATCGCGTTCAAGGCGTCTATTTCGCTACCGTATTTTCCCGCCCACTCTTGGCCTTGGGGAAGTGGGCGGACTTGGCGCAATGAAAATACGGAAAACCACTCGCCCGTTTCGGGCTCGTTGGTATTCGAGCGCAGGTAAAGCACCTTCGCTCCTTCAGGGAGTAGCTGGCTTGCGCCATAGTATGAATGTGCGTCCGCCGCCGTCGGCCTTAGTTTTTCGCCGTGATACTGCTCGATGAAGACGTAATTCGAAAACAATAAATGCATGCCGAGTAATCCGCCAAAGAGCGCGGACGCGCTCCGACAGAAACGAGCATCTTTACCGTGTTCGAGAATGGCGCGCACTGCGCTATATCCGTATCCAGCGGCGAGAGCACCAATTACCACCCCGTTGAGGACGAAGAGGCCACGATGATCGATGGCAAGTGCAATTAAAAAAAGCACGGGTGCAAAGAGAGATCTCGTTGCCACCAAAACCAGAAAGCCAAGCAGCGCGAGCGCTCGCAGCGATTGCGCGGGGAGAATGAACTTGTCAGGCGCGGCAAAAAGCTTCCAGCTGAACATCTCGTCTCCGGAGCTCTTGAAAGCGCGAAGGAAGGGGACTATTCCGTGCGTCGAGAGAACGGGGAAAATCCACGGGGAAATGGTGAGCGCGGAAACGGCGCCAATTGCCAGCGCCGCGCGGAAAGTGAGTCGCTTCTCGATCGCCCATAAAATAACAATTCCGAGCGTGCTCCAAAATCCCGCTGTCGGATGGCTGAGTATAGCGAGCCCGTTGAGCGCGCCGATAGCACAGCAGCTGCGCTTCGATTTCCCGGCACTGGGGTGAAATGCAAGCCACCACGTAAGTAGATGGAAAATGAGGCCTAGATTGCGAGAGACGCCGCCGCCGCCCAGAAAGATCGCATAGCTCTGAATCGCCAAGTGGAAAAATATAATCGCAGCGCAGCGCGCGCGATTTTCAGTTATTGCTGTCGAGGCAAAAAGCGCAAAACAGAAAACAGCGACAATATTGAGAATGAAGGGAGCAAAGGTGATGGAAGTCAGTACCGGCAGACTAAAGAGAGCATTCAACACGGCGAGCATATATCCGGCCAGCGGCGGATAGCAGTAGGGGACGAGCTCTCCGTTAAATGTGATATAGAGCGGAAGGGTGAATTTCGCGCCGAGAATGGATTCGGCAACTACGTACCATAAGCCGCCGTCGCTAAATGGATACTGTGCGCCGTAACCGATAGTAACGCGAGTAATCACCGCCAGCAGCAGGGCCGCTGCAATAACCTTTGTTTGGCAGAGTGATTTCATCAGTTAAAAGTTACGTTTGCCGTGGTGTTACCGCAATAACCTTTTCGCCCTTACCAACGTTCGGGTGACGAAGCTGTTCGATGATTGGAAGCGCTTTACTCCTCTCCCGTAACTAGTGATATGCCGTGCATTAGTTGCGCGCGGGTGAACGGCTTAGTGATATAGTAGTCTGCGCCCTTATTGTAGCCGGTCAGAATATCCTCAGTGCGAGCTTCTGCAGTCAACATGATCACTGGAACTGTCGGCGCGAGATCTCGCTCCTTGACTGCACTCAGCACCTCAAGGCCGGTCATCTGAGGCATCATCACGTCGAGCAGGATGAGGTGCAGCCCGTGGGCAAATTCGGTATTCAGTAAACGCTCGAGCCCGAGCGCTCCGTTTTCGGCGAGCGTCACTTCATATCCTTCCGCGGTGAGAATCTGATTTACCAGCTCACGGATTGTCGGATCATCATCGACTGCCAGGACTTTACCTTTCATCGTCTGCCTTTAACGAACGTTAGCCACAATCGAGCGATCCAGAAGTTCAGCGAGGACGCCCACGGCTGCCTGCTCGCGGTTGTTGAGTTCGAGATCGTTAGAATTTGATTTATCAGCGTAGATAATTCCTACACAACGCTCGTCGAATCCAATTGGAATAGCGGCGAACGGCCATCCTTCGGCTATTACGGGTTCGCCGTGAAATACGCACCGTCCGGTGGTGAAAGCGCGCACGTCGCACGGGCTC
>CAYTAW010000050.1:3137-12498 GCA_964435675.1 uncultured Bdellovibrionales bacterium | reverse complement strand
GTTCAATTCCTCTCGCCCCGATTCTTCAAAAATTGTGAATTATTTTTAGTTTCTGAGTAAAATTTGTGCAGCGCGTCCTAAAATTCGGCGGAACGTCCGTCGGTTCTCCAGAAGCAATCCGCGCTATCGGCTCCATCTTAAAAGATCGCCTGGAGAAGAAACAGCGCGTGGGCATCGTCGTATCTGCCCTGAGCGGAATAACTAATCAATTAATCGACGCCGGGAAAGCAGCTTCACGGGGCGATGCCGCATACAAAACGCAGCTCAAAGGGATCGAAGAAAGGCATATCGAATTGGTTCGCCAATTGATTCCCGCTAGTCAGCAGAGCGGGGTTCTGGCGCAGCTCAAGATTTGGTTCAACGATCTCGAAGACGTACTGCACGGCGTTTCATTGCTTTGGGAGCTGTCCAAGCGAAGCCTCGACTTCGTAATGGCGTTTGGTGAACGTTTTTCGGCATTTATAATATCGGAGTATCTCAAGACACTCGGACTCCCCGGGACATATGTCGATGCGCGCGAACTGGTATACTGCGACGAAACATTCGGGTCTGCTCGCGTTGATTTCGCGCTTACGAATAAAAAAGTCGCCGACTACTTTGCCGGGAAAGATTCGATCCCCGTAGTAACGGGATTTATCGCATCGACTCCGCGCAACGAAACGATCACATTAGGTCGTGGCGGCTCCGACTATACCGCGGCGATTATCGGCGCCGCGCTTAACGTCGAAGAAATTGAAATCTGGACCGATGTCGACGGCGTGATGACGGCCGATCCAAACAAAGTGCGCAAGGCATTTGCCATTCCGAGCATGTCGTACGAAGAGGCGATGGAGCTGAGCCATTTCGGCGCAAAGGTAATTTATCCGCCGACAATGCAGCCGGCACTCGAACGAACTATCCCTATTAGCATCCGCAACACCTTTAATCCGCGCGGCTCCGGAACCTTGATTGGAAAGAAAGAAACGACTCACGAATTCCCCGCAACTGGCATATCGTCAATCAGCTCAATCGCCCTGCTGCGCATCGAAGGCAGCGGCATGATCGGCGTTACGGGCGTCGCCATGCGTGTTTTCAAAGCGCTCGCGGCGCATTCAATGAATGTAATCCTGATCACGCAAGCGTCCTCAGAACACACTATCTGCGTCGCCGTTGAACCGGAAAACGCAGAGAAAGCGCGCGACGTAATAGACAGTGAATTGGCGCTCGAAATTGAAACGGGACGAGTCGAAAAAACCATTGTTGAGCTCGATCTCTCGATTGTTTCAATTGTCGGTGAAAACATGCGCCGAATGCCGGGCGTGTCGGCGAAAGTTTTCGGCGCACTTGGCCGAAACGGCATCAATATTTCGGCGATCGCCCAAGGCTCATCGGAGCTGAATATCTCCGTCGTCGTCGACAAACGTAATGAAAAAAAGGCCCTCAACGCGCTCCACGACGGCTTATTCCTTTCGGGGACAAAGAGCGTCAACATCTTCCTCGTCGGAACGGGGCTAATCGGCGGCACCCTGCTTGCGCAAATTGAAAAGCTTCGCGCGCAGCTACTACAGGAACAGCACGTCGATATTAAGCTCGTCGGCATCGCCCGCTCAAAGCGCATGCTTCTCTCGCCGGACGGTATCCCGTTCCAAGCATGGAACAGCGAACTTGACCGCGAGGGGCAAGAGACCGATCTCGATGCCTTCGTTTCATCGATGATTGAACGGAACCTAGAAAATTCAATCTTCGTTGACTGCACGGCAAATGACACGTTAGGAGCGCAGTACGCAAAGATTCTCGACGCAAGCATTCCAATCGTAACGCCTAACAAGAAAATGCAATCGGGCAATTACGAAAACTATCTCAATCTGAAAAAAATTTCCCGCAAACGCAGCGTTCCATGGCTGTATGAAACGAGCGTGGGCGCCGCGCTTCCGGTAATCGGTACGCTGAACGATCTAATCAAAACGGGAGATCACCTGCTGCAAGTGGAGGCCGTACTTTCGGGCACTCTCAGCTTCCTCTTTAACACCGTGGGGGCGGATAAGCCATTCAGTGAAACGGTGGCAGAAGCCAAAGCGCTTGGCCTCACCGAACCCGATCCGCGCGACGACCTCAGTGGACTCGATATGGCGAGGAAAATATTGATTCTCGCGCGCGAGGCGGGGCACGCCATTAATCTCGATCAGGTCAAGATTGATCCGATCGTTCCGGAGCAGGCGATGCGCGCCAAGAGCGTGGACGACTTTTTCCGCGCGCTCAAGGACTATGATCGCGAGTTCGAACAAAAGCGCCTTAACGCTGAGAAAGCCGGGAAAAGACTGCGCTACATCGCCTCGTTCAAAAACGGCGCCGCAGTGCTCTCCCTCGATGCGGTTGATTCAGATCATCCCTTTTACGGCCTTTCGGGACGCGACAATATCGTGGCCTTTACAACCGAACGCTACCGCGATCGGCCACTCGTAGTACGCGGCCCTGGTGCTGGTGCCGAAGTAACCGCCGCTGGAGTATTCGCAGATATCATGCGTCTCGTTGATCAGATTTAACGGTGAATTAAAATGGCAGCGCACCTGCGAAAGAATTCGGTCACCGTTTTTGCGCCGGCAACAGTGGCAAATGTGGCCTGCGCCTTTGATGTCCTGGGCTTCGCGGTCGAGCAGCCGGGAGATTTCGTCACTATTTCGAAAGGGAAAGACGCAGGAGTTCACGTGCGTCAGATCGAGGGTGATGGCGGGAAGCTTCCGCTGGATGCGGCGAAAAACACGGCTGCGGTCGCGGCCCTCGAAGTTCTAAAAATTCTCGGGGTCTCCGATTATTCCCTCGACATCTATCTGCGGAAAGAGATGCCTCTGGGCAGCGGACTTGGTTCCAGTGCCGCAAGCGCAGTGGCAGCGGCGCTTGCCGTAAACGAACTCTACGGAGCCCCGCTTCCGCGCACAGAACTTCTCCCTGCGGTGCTCGAAGGCGAACGAATCGCATGCGGAGCTGCACATGCAGATAACGGTGCGCCCTCATTATTAGGTGGCTTTGTGCTGATCCGGAGTTACCAGCCGCTCGATACGATTCACATTTCAGCGCCGGATGAGCTCTTTGCAAGCGTCGTGCATCCTCACATCGAGATTCGCACAGAGGACGCGCGCCGAATTCTCAAGCGTGAAATTTCATTAAAAAATGCCGTCGTGCAGTGGGGCAACACTGCCGGATTAATCGCGGGGCTCTTGACCAATGATTACCCGCTCATTGGGCGCTCGCTCGAAGACGTAATCATCGAGCCTGAGCGTGCATTGCTGATTCCCGGATTTTCGCAGGTCAAACGCGCGGCTCAAGAAGCGGGCGCGCTCGGCTGTAGCATTTCCGGCTCCGGCCCTTCGATCTTTTCGCTGTCACGCGGCCGCGCAATCGCAGAGCGTGTAGCCGATGAAATGACTAAACAGTTCTCTGAAATCGGCATCGCGTCCGATCGCTTTGTTTCCGCCGTCAATCAGCGCGGCGCATTCGTGACGGATTCCGTGTCATGATGTTTTACAGCACTCGCAATCACGCCCTTCGCGCTCCTCTCGAGCAGGCCGTTCTCGAAGGGCTAGCTGGCGACGGCGGGCTCTTTCTACCCGAAACGATTACTCCCTTTTCACTCGATGAAGTGAAGCAGATCAGCCGCGGCACATTCCAGGAAATTGGCGCCGCGGTAGCGGGAAGACTGCTCTCGGGATCTCTTGAAGCGGAAACGATACGCGATATGGCGATCAGGGCTTTTCCATTCGACGCAGTCCTCGTTCCGCTCAGCGAGGATCTCGCCGTTCATGAGCTTTTTCATGGTCCGACCTTGGCCTTTAAGGATTTCGGCGCCCGTTTTTTAGCGCAACTTGTCGGCCATTTCGCGGCCCGCGCCGATCGCACCATAACGGTTCTCGTCGCGACTTCGGGGGATACGGGTGGGGCCGTAGCCGCAGGATTCTATCGCACCCCGGGCGTGCGCGTCGCGCTATTATATCCCCAAGGCCGCGTCAGCCCGCTTCAAGAGAAACAGCTCACTTCGTTCGGCGAGAATATCCACGCCTTCGAAGTCAGGGGCAGCTTCGATGATTGCCAAGCCCTGGTAAAAAAAGCATTTAGCGATATAGAGTTACGATCGCGGTTAACGCTCACATCGGCCAATTCAATCAATATCGCCCGCTTGGTGCCGCAGTCATTTTATTATTTTTCGGCGTACGGCAAATTGGGATGCCCGAGCGGCGTATCATTCGCGGTCCCAAGCGGCAATTTCGGCAATATCACAGCCGGCATCCTGGCCAAGCGGCTAGGACTACCAGTAACTCAACTGATCGCCGGGACAAACCGCAATGACACCGTGCCGCGGTATCTCGAAAGTGGAAGCTATCAGCCCGCCGAGTCTATGCTGACGATTTCGAATGCCATGGATGTCGGCAATCCGAGCAATATCGAGCGACTCGATACGCTGCACGGTGGCTCCATCGACGAGCTGCGGCGGTCAATATCGAGCGTGCGCTTCGACGATGAAGAGACGAAGGTGCTGATGCGTGAACTGCATGAGACATATGGATACCTCGCCGAACCGCACACCGCGATCGCCTACGGCGCCGCCCGGTTACTCGATCGCAAAGGCAAAGATGTTCCGCGCGTCTTTTTATCAACCGCTCATCCAATTAAGTTTTCCGAGGTAATTCAGGAAACGCTGCACCTGTCCGTTCCGATTCCGGCGGAGTTAGCCGATTTGCTGAAGAGAGACAAGCTGGCGCAACGTATCGATCCGCGCTACGAAACCTTCAGAGAAGCACTAATCTCGCTGCCATAATGGCGCTTGCCCTAATCACTGAATCCGAGCCAGCACTCCAAGCGCGCAGCCATCCCCAGCGGTCTTTTCGAACACCACGATCCCTTCGCTGACCGGAACTTTTATCCGCAACAGCGAGCCGCGCTGCGAAAGAACCGGCCCCCGATATTCCTCCCCGCCCCGGCTATTCTTGATAATCAAACGCGCACGCGATCCTTCACATTCGTGCGAAGCGTCAGTCAGCGCGGCGACGATTTCGGGGAGGTTTACGGAAGACGACTCCTCAAAACGCGCTGGACAATCAAACGGCAGCGAGTAGTTGGGCAGCAGCCTCTGACCGCGCAGACCCTGCTCCTCTTGTATGCCGCAGTCGCTGCGCAATTTAAAGGGTATCGCGGCACCGATCGGCTGGTGAAAAATGCTCTGCAGCAGCGGCCGATTCGATTTCTGT
This sequence comes from uncultured Bdellovibrionales bacterium, assembly GCA_964435675.1. Classification (GTDB taxonomy): domain Bacteria; phylum Bdellovibrionota_C; class UBA2361; order UBA2361; family CAYTAW01; genus CAYTAW01. The sequence continues at coordinate 7,279 of CAYTAW010000050.1, read as the reverse complement.
TTGCCGGTATCGCCGACCGCCATTAGATGAAAATCAATTGTCGTTAGAGGAGTGGCAAAAATACTCACAATCAACACTGGTAGGAAGGCCCGCTTCCACACTGCGGGACCGGACGGCATCGAATACAACACGCAAAAGAGCGCAAACATGAAGAGCGGGAGAAACTCAGCTGCATATCGTTCAGTGATAAAATGCCAGCTCAAAATCATAGCCGCTTGCACGGCAAACGCCGCAAGACAAAAGACAAGCTCACTAGATATCCGCCGTCTGACGGCGTACACGACTGCGACCGCTAACACAACAACTAGCCACGGCGCCGTCAGTGTTAGCGGAGCTATTCTTTCGCTCCATTCGGCATATAATCGATCGCTGAAGAGCGTCGGCCTCACGGTATGAAAATAGGGCGCCTCGACGGAAAGCGAGTCGAACCGGATCCAGAAAAAATTGTACAACGCGATAGGGATTCTAAAAAAATTGAATTCACCGCCATAATTCTCAGGATTAGGCGTCACCATCTGATACACGAGCGAAATGAAGGGCGATCCGAACCGTGCCCAATTATACCATAGCTGCAGCACGATACCCGCCAATGCGGGAATTGCGCAGATAGCGCTGCTGCCTTTTTCACCCGGAGAGGCAGCGCGTCGCACGCGCTGCGAAAGCAGGTAACCCAATATGAGGTAGAGCGGAATGGCAAAAGTCATGCGAGAAAGTAGCGCGCCAGCCGCTGCAGCGCTTGATAATACAAGAGCGGAGTTCCCGGGGGTATCGGCGCTGAGGTACCGCGCGAATCCGTACATCGCAAGTGCCGTAAAGCATAGTGCCCAGCTGATTGATTCGATAAAAATCATCGAATCGGAGCTAAGAAACAATATCGGCGATCCAAGTCCGAGACCGAACGCGACAGCGGCAAGCCATTTCTGGCGGGCATTATCGCTGAGCGCGCGGTTGGAAACCAGCGCATGACGTGCGATCAAAACACAGAATCCATACGCAATAGTCAGGGCTAAAAAGCACGAAATCCGGCTCCAGAGACCGAAAAGAGTGACATTGATTGCGTTTCCGATAATCCGCAATAACGCAGGGAACATTCCAAAATACATGAATGTTTCACCATTGTTGCGGATTCCCTCCAATCCGATGGCTTCAGCAGGAATATTGGCGCTACCATGAAGCAGACTGCCTCCCAAATAATCAAAGGCCGTCCCCCACACTTCAGGAGATTCACCGATAATTTTCCATGTTCCGTACGTTGCGAACCAATAAAAAGAGAGAATCGAAATAATGATCGCGAGTATGACAAACAGCCGGCGCATCGAGCTAACTCTTCGCCTCCAGCAGATAGTACGTTTTACCGTCGACCGGCACCTCTCGCTCTATATAGGTATGCTCAATATCCGGTGCAAACTTCAGCAAATCGGGAAGCGTATGCTTGCCGCTGTACAATATTATGAACTTTGGCCGATTCAATTTAATATCTTCCTGAAATTCCAGACGAGATTGTTCGTCAATCGGCAAGAACATTCCCGATTGGTTGGTCAAGGATAGATTATGAAGATACCGCGACCCTGGAAGCCTCTGTGAATACAGATACAATTGCGCCGCATACCCCCAAACCAGAATTCGATCGCTGTTCGAAGAACCTTGAACAATCCACTGCCCCAACACACGGTCATCGGCAGCCGCTCGAACCAACGACTCATGTTGAGTCACTCCGGCGAGCACGCTCAGCGCTGAGATTATCGTCACTCCCGTCAACGCACCGCGCTCTAAAACTCTCACCCCACGAATGCTCAACTGTTGCTGCGCGTACCTGCACGCGACCGCTGCCAAAATAACCAAAATCATTAAACTGGGTATGAGATGGTGGGGAAACCATAGCGGCGATGAAAAACTTTCATATAGATGAGCCGCCAATACAAGGCAAAAAAACCATTGATACCGTTCGCGATCGGAATCGGCACGCTTTCCAGCTTGCAAAATGGTCACCACAATTCCGGCTATCGCCAGAATAATTAACGGTGTGAGCGACCATGAAAAAATCTGTTCGAATAGTATTTTCTCGATCGCTGGCTCTCTTACGCTCAATCGCGCAAAATTATAATTCCAGAGAATAGCGTGACGATAAAAATCCAACGCCCACCCCTGTCTATAAGCAGCCAGAGCGGCCACGGCAACCGGGATCAAAAAGCTTACCGTGGTGCGGCCAACGGCAGTTCGAAATTGCGCGCCCGAGATCTGCCGACGGGCCAGCAGCGCCACCTGGTGAACAATCACCACCGCGAGATCAATCAGCGCAGTTTGTCGGAATAGCGCCGCGAGCGAAAAATAAATTCCGGTTCGCCCGGGTCGCCGCAAAAAATACGCCGTATACCCGAGCACACGGAGCAATAGCTCGGGTATCTCAGAATAAATTGTCTCATCCCTGAACGGAAAAAGGCCGCCATAGGCTGCAGCGAAAACAGTCATCGGCACGGTCAACGCAACGCCGGAGAATCGCATCTGCTGGAGCTGCCGAACGAGCAGCACGAAGATCACACAATCAAGCAGGCGGAATAAAACGATCCCGCCAATCATATTCCAGCCGCTCAACGGCGCGACCGCCGCAAGGAGGTAAAAAAGCAGCGGTCCCTTGTTATCCGCAAGATCGCGATACGGGATGAGTCCCTTAAAGGTCAACAATCCCTCTAAGTAAAAATTTGAAGTATCGCTTTGCTGCCCCGGGTATATTTTTAGCAGCACGAATGCCAAATAGATGACCAACGCGGGCAGAAGCGCGGGAAGGGCGAGTGAACGGAGACGTGAAATCATCACAGGAATCGGTTAGGCCGGTTTGAGGCCGAGTACAGCGCGTAGGCCCGCGATACGCGCCCGGTAATCGCTAATTTGCGCTCCCAGATCACGGCCAGGGCGGTACTCAGCGATGTACGGCGCAATCACCGTAAGCAGCTCGAGCCCATTGCCGGGGAAATACTCCAGTTCAAGGCGCCGCCGCATCAGGTCTTCCACTGTTTCAACCTGTTCGTATTCTAGGGCGATCCTGAGTGCACCGCGCAATACCCGTTCACCGACCAGCTCAAAATCAGTACCTTCGAAATAGCGCACCCGTCCGCCGAAAATTCGAAACGCGGAGACCGCTGCCATACGCTGACGATCATCCTGACAGCGACTGAGCAGCTCCTTCAACGCAGCCTCAGCGCCAAAAGCGCCGGGAAGCTCGCGTCCGGTCAGCGGCGTCAGTTGAAATCCCTTCGTTGACGTTGACTGAACCATCTTCAGTCCTTCGTACGCCGTCCAGTACGCACTGGTATATTTTCCTCCATACAGCGTCAGCACGCCGCCCTGCAGGTCCCAGACATGCTTACGCGAAATTGCCGATGTGTCCCGAGCGCCGCGCTTCATCGGCAACGTGCGTATCCCTGCGAATCCGTAGCTCAATGAACTTCGATCAAGGCGCTGATTCGGAAGATCCTCCTTGAGACGCGCCAAAATTTCTTCAATTTCGTCGGAACTCGGAAGCGGATCAAGCGCCGGCTCACCGTGAACCTCGCGCTCAGTGGTCCCCACAAGCGTACCCGCCGGATGCGGTAGAACAAAATAGTATCGATTCTTTCCTTGCAGCGGCATAAAAAGTGCCGGATGATCCCACGGTCGGTCGAAAATCAAATGACTGCCCCGAGAATAGCAAACACGTCCCGCCTGCGGTGCAAGCCTGCCAAAAAAAGGCGCCCAAGGACCCGTGCAATTTACCACCACACCAGCGCTTAATTGATGCTTCTCGCCGCTCAACAAATCGGTCCAGCCGACCTCGACCTGATTGCTGATACGCTGAACTGCCGAGTCGACCCGTGCATAGTTGATACAGCGCGCGCCCTCTTGCCGCGCAGCAAGCACAGTTTCGAGCGCTAATCGCGAATCGCTCATTATTCCATCATAGTAACGGTAACACCCGCGGAGAGCGGAAGCTCGCTCTCCAAATATGGCGCGCACGCTTTTATCCTGCGCCGCTATCCAGCGGTGACGGCGTGCCCGCGAACGTGAAAAAAGTTCGTACAATGAGAGGCCACAGGCAAGCGTTACGCGATCAAATAAGCCGGGCTTGGCTATGGGAATCAAAAATGGATATGGCCTGACAAGGTGAT
>CAYTAW010000050.1:1680-3127 GCA_964435675.1 uncultured Bdellovibrionales bacterium | reverse complement strand
CCTCTCGCGCCTTAACGCTTTCGAATACCTGCTGAAAATCACCCATCGCGAGATAGCGAAGACCCCCGTGCGCCAGCTTGGAACTTCGACTCGATGTTGCCGCCGCATAGTCAGCACTTTCAAAAAGCGCGGTTTTTAATCCATTGAACGCGGCTAAGCGCGCTATCGCTGCGCCATGGATTCCACCGCCGACAACAGCGACATCGAAGTGCTCGTGGCGATCGATGGCGCGAATGAGCTCGGCGCGCGACCAGCGTAGCTCGTGTTTAACCTCTTCAGGATCAACGAACATGATCGATTATCTCAACCGAGTCGAGCAGTAGACCTTTATTTCTCAAGCGAATGCGCCACACGCCCGTCGCAACGCCCGGAAACTCATATACAAGGGGAGCAATCTCGAGCGCCTCAATATTTGGCGAAACGCCGGTGCGTTGCACGAGCAACGGGTTTCCGAAGCCGATATCGAGCGGTTCAGTATCGCTGCGACGAACGGTAATTTTGACCGTGGCTTTATCCTTGATATCTTTTTGCGCGCGAATCAAACCAAAATAGTCGGTAATCTGCAATTCATCGGCTCGTACCGCCAGGGGAAGCGCGGCGGAACGTAGGATAACCACCAATATCAAAAGCGCTCGTTTCATGCGCGCGGCCGCACCAAACCTATATCGGATCGATACTGCTGCCCCGAAAATGAAATTTGCTTGCAGGCGTCGTACGCGCGCTGACGCGCGCTATCGAGCGAGCTGCCAACCGCAGTCACATTCAACACTCGCCCACCGGCGGTTACGAGATGGCCTGCTTTATCTATCGCTGTACCGGCATGAAAAACAACCACGTTTTCTAATTGTGCGGCCTGATCGATTCCGCGTATGACATCGCCCTTGCGCACATCAGCGGGATATCCGGCTGCGGCCTGGACGACGCATACGGCGGTCTCTGTACTCCATTCGGGGTCCGTCACGGCGGCGCCGGTCGCCAAGCCGTAAAGCAGCGGCATTAAATCGCTTGTTAAGCGACGCATGATAACTTGCGTTTCCGGATCCCCGAGACGCGCGTTAAACTCGAGACAATTAATCTCCCCCTTATCTCCAATCATCAATCCGGCGTATAAAAACCCGCTGAACGGGGTCCCCCTGCACGCCATCTCCCTGATTACAGGCTTAATCACCCGCTCCACGGCCTCATTGAATTGAGCATTCGAGAGGTGTTGGGTCGGAGAGACCGTCCCCATTCCCCCCGTGTTATCGCCGCTATCGTTATCGCCTATTCTTTTATAATCATTGGAAGGAGCGAGCGGCACGATGCGTTCACCATCCGTCGCCACTATCAAGGAAGCTTCCCGTCCGGCGAGGAACTGTTCAATAAGCACCGTCGCGCCTTGCTGATCTCTATATAAAGAATCGATTGCGCACAGCGCTTCTTCCCGCGAATGTGCGACGAATACCCC
>CAYTAW010000050.1:0-1670 GCA_964435675.1 uncultured Bdellovibrionales bacterium | reverse complement strand
GGTGTGCCCTGCTGGTTTAGCGCGACTAACGCCTCGTCGCGACTGCGGGCCAAGGAGTTTGCGGCTGTTGGAACTCCTGCGGCGCGCATCACCTCTTTGGAAAAGTTCTTCGAGGCCTCAAGCAACGCGGCTGCCTTCGTCGGTCCAAAAACCGCGCAGCCCAGTGCTCGCAGATGATCAACCAAGCCGAGAGAAAGCGGCAATTCCGGGCCAACGATCGTCAGGTCTATTTTCTGTTTAACCGCAAAATCCCCAATCGCCGAAATATTATCGGAGGCAATTGCAACGATTTCGGCACAGGCGGAAATACCTGGGTTACCCGGCGCGCAATATACGGCGGTCACGTGCGGAGATTGCGCCGCCTTCCATGCAATCGCGTGCTCGCGACCACCCTGACCTATGACAAGTACTTTCATGAAGACTCTTAATGTCTAAAGTGTCTATCCTGGGCGAAGAACAGCGCAACCCCTAAACGCTCAGCCGCCGCGACCACGTCAGCGTCAGCTTTCGAGCCCTTCGGAGCTATAACTGCGCGCACTCCGCATTGCGCCAAATGCTCAAGCGAATCGGAAAACGGAAAGAACGCGTCAGAAGCGGCAACCGCCCCGCTCAGATCATGCTTATGGAGCGCGGCTTTTGATATTGCCAACTCCGTCGAATCGATACGGCTCATTTGGCCCGCGCCGCTGCCGACCAACATCCCGTCTTTCACAATTACCACCGCATTCGATTTTACATGGGCGCATACGCTCCAAGCCAGCGCCAAATCAGCAGACGCTGCAGCGCCCAGCGCCGCACCGCTCATTTGCTCGGCCGCTTCCACCGTAGACACCGCGCCGTCACTCGTTTGAATTAGCATTCCACCCTCGACAGAGCGAAACTCAAGACCGTGTTCGCCTTGGAGATCTACTTCTATCAAGCGTAGATTCCTTTTACGCGAAAGCACTTCAACGGCAGCCGATTCAAAATGAGGAGCCACGACTATTTCGGCAAAGTCTTCTGCGATATTGCCGGCGGTTTCACCATCTACCGGGCGGTTGAATCCTATAATTCCTCCGAAATGGCTGCGCGGATCGCAGCGCTTGGCTTTCATCAATGCCGCGCTTAGCGATGCATCAACCGCTACTCCACACGGATTGAGGTGTTTGACGATAATTGCCAGCGATTGATCGGTGCGAATGGTGCGCAGCATGCGCACCATTGAGTCAAAATCGAGCAAATTGTTGTAGGAAAGCTCTTTTCCCTGGAGCTGGCGCCAAGAGCGCTGCGCGAGACCGACGGTGGCGTAATATGCGGCGGATTGCTGCGGATTTTCACCATACCGCAACTCCTGCTGGCGCTGGAGCACAACACCGTCGATCGGCGCGAACGCCGCTTTTGCAACCTCTGCCGAACCACTCTGATAAGAGACGGTCGAGAAATATTTGGCGATTTCGAGATTATACCTGGCAAGCGCCGCAAAAACTTTTACTGACAGCTCGCGGCGCAATTCGAGCGGGATGCTCGCGCAGCCATGCTCCTTAGATATATGCGGGATGACGCGCTCGTAATCCTGCGGATCAATCAACGGCAGCACCGAACGGAAATTTTTCGCCGCAGCACGAATCATGGTCGGACCGCCAATATCAATCAATTCCACCATTTTTTCCGGATCATTGGCCGTTTCTGAC
>CAYTAW010000049.1:0-12598 GCA_964435675.1 uncultured Bdellovibrionales bacterium | reverse complement strand
CTCCGACCATTTATGGCTGAAGTATCCTGCGGCATAACCGCCACCAAAAATATGGGATAAGTCGATACGAATTCTTAGAGGCGCTGCGTTAGAGGTTAAGTTGGTCATCGGAATCGGGGCGCTTTCCTTCCCTAAGTCCCGCGCTTGGTATCCCACGGCTACCACCCAGTTTTGATAAGCCGCACCGCTTCCGAAGCCTCGCGCGGCGATCTATACAGGTACAATTGTTGGCCATTTATATACAATGCCACCTTCCCGTCGTGCGCAGATTTTATTGCAAAGGAGAATTTATTCCAGATCAAAATAAACAGCGTGCGCTTCATTCATCTAAAATAACCGGACCGAGGAAGGAATCTGATAGGGGCCGTCATAGCTCACCGAACGGCAGTGCTTCGGTGATGTGCTATGTAATACCCCCCTCCGAAACCAATTTTAGAGTCTTTCCTGGTGCGGCCGCCGAATGAGAAAGGAGCGTATTGTATAATTTAAAAAGGGAAAGTGAACGTACCTTTTTGATCAAAACGGATAATGCGCCTATAGTCTCCCGTATAGCCCCCCGATGCATGGCGACAAGCGGATTTTTCATGTACCAATAAGCGGAGATAATTAGGTCTAGAACTCTCAATAAAGATGGCACTCATCGACATTTTACGAACCTTTGCGCTCGGCAATTCATTTATCTCATTCGATCCCGAGGCTCTATACTCTCAATATCTCCATCATGAGGCGGGACATATTTTATTAGCGCATTACTACGGGTTTAGATTCGGAAACTTTCGTTTTTTCTTAGTAGATGGCTTTCAATGCGCATCGATACAAACAGGCGTCAATAATGTTGAATATTCAACCGATAGGACCCAAGCACTAACCAAAAAAGCCCGTCAGCTATTAGCGGGAGAACTTGCGGCGCGTATTGCCGCCGGTATTTCACTAAATCAGATAGTATTTGGGAGCAAATTCGCTGCAACGATGTCGCGCAGAACCTCACTGCATAGTGTGATGATAGCAATTCACGAATGCGATCCCGATTTTCGTCACGACATCTCGAAAATATTCGAAATTGCCTTTATCCTCGAGGCATCGCGATGGTGGACTTGGATTTGGTCACTTCATAAGGAAACTTTCGAAATTCTACAATCCAACTGGACGCAAGTAACGAAACTCGCAGCTTCGCTACGCCACCTAGCCCCTGTGCCGCCGGCACAGCAGCTGCAAATTTCTGGCGAAGAGATATTACAGCTCTGCAGGCAGCTTCATTTCCCAATTGAAAATAGTGAAAGACCTCCAAGTCTGGAAAGATAAACCGCTAATCACGGCACTCCCCGTCCCGATTACTATGTCGACGAGAACTGCCAGTCTAATAGCCGATTAATTATCACGTCCGCTCTCTGCGCGCAGACTCCTCATCCGGGGAGACCGCTATTGGAATCATTGAAATAGGGCCTATACCTGGCTTTTCCCTTTATAGTATCTTTTATGAGTAAATTCCGCCAACACGAAACCTTGATCAGGTAATAAATGTAGCGCTATGCGAATCGTCGGCATTCTCTGCATTCTCTTCCTTGCCACCTATCCCGACTCGGCATACGCCTATGTCGATCCAGGCGCAGGCAATACGATACTCGCGCTAATCATGGGAGGACTCAGCGGGCTCGTCGTCGTCTATCACTTAATCGGTGCGCGAATACGGCGGTTTTTGGCCGGCAAGCGGAAGTCCGACGATACACAATGAACGCTCCCGGTTCCTTCAAAGATCCCATGGGCTCGGTCACCCTGCACACCGAGCACGTCACGCGCTCCATTATGCCATCTTATCGCGCCGCTGTTGATCAATTTCTCGATACTCCGTTGTTTCGCGAACTCGCCACCGAAGAATTAATATTACCGGCACAGTGGGATACCGAGGCGCAGGCATACGCACAGCCTCGGCTAACGCAGTGGACCTATCCATTCGAGTGGTCCTTTTCGATGCTTCAAGCAGCGGCGCTGCACACTCTCGAAATTCAAAAGCGAGCTCTGCGCGCAGGCTACACGCTCAAGGATGGAACTGCGTATAACATTGCTTTTAAAAATTTAGCACCGGTGCACGTTGATCTCTATTCGTTTGAGAAACTCTCACCACGCGTCGGCTGGACTGGCTACGAGCAATTCTGCTGCGAATTTTTGAATCCGCTCCTGCTTGAGAACGTATTCGGTGTGCCATTTCAGACGATCTACCGCGCGGGATTAAATGGTATCAGCACCGATGTGCTGGGCAAGTTGTGCCGTTTTCCGACCATGCTTCATCCATCGGTATTCACCCACGTCACGTTGAAGCGCTGGATCGAGCGGGTGCGTGGCGAGAACGCTACGAGGTCATTGCGAGTTGAATCTGTTCCCGCCAAAGCTCTTATTACTATGGAACTGAAAAATATTGACAAGCTAAGCCGGCGTATTGCCGGGTTAACGAGCAGCGCTACGTCGGCCTGGCTCGGGTACAAGCAGGATCGCCGCTATTCGGACGGTGAACTCGAAATGAAGCGATCTTTTACCCGTGAGTTTTTAAAGGCCCGCGCCGGGTGCACGCTGGTTGACTACGGCTGCAATGACGGAGAGTTTACTCAGGAGGCGCTTCTTCACTGCTCTCATGTTACTGCAATCGATAGCGACGCACGCTGTATCGACGCACTGTATCGAAATTTGCGCGCAAGAACCCCCGCGCTGACGGTCGGTGTGACGGACCTATGCAATCCCACACCTCGTCTGGGCTGGGAATTACAAGAGCGCGAGGCTTTTTCCGATCGACTACTCCCAAGCGACGCATTCCTTGCGTTAGCGTTTATTCATCATTTAAGAATCTGCGCTAACATTCCAACTAAGCGCATTCTCTCGCACTTCGCACAATATCACCGCTGCGGCCTGCTCGAGTACGTGGCACCAGAAGACCCGATGGCCGCCCAACTAATTGCAGCCCGCCCCGGTTTTGACACATCCGATTACGATCAGGCGGCCTTCCGCGCCGCGCTTTCAGAATCATTTAGAGTACATTCCGAAGAGCGCATATCCGAAACCCGCTCGCTATTCCTAATCGAGGCTGCATGAAATCGGTTCTCGCTCGTTGGACACAAGCCTTTCTGCTGGTGTGCAACAGCATATTCGCCGTGCTGCTTTGGGAGTGGCTCTTTTTCATAACCAAACCCTCTTTCTTCAGCGTACGATCGCTGCACCGTCAACTCCTCGAACTCTTTATCGCAGCCAGCCCGGTTCTGCTGATCGGAGCGTTCGTCCTCGTGCTGCTTGCGCCTCTCGCGTGGCTTTGGGAGCGCGCATTTCGCCTGCTCACTGCGGCTATCGCCGCATTGCTCCTCGGTACCGGGCTCTTGCTGATGATTGATACGGTTACGATAACTCTTTTCTCATGGGGAATTCGCGACATCACCTTCCCCTGGTCGCTGCTCTACATATCGGGGATCGCCTTCGTTCTTTCTCGGCTAACGTATTTATTCGATTACGCATTGGGCTACGCGCTCTCTACGTGGCGTGCCTATTTTATTCGGGCGCTGCCGACTCTTTGCGTCTCCGTATTCGGTCTCCCGCTCTACTTAACCGGGGCGTTGCGTTCAGAATCGGAAGTGCCCGTTTCTGCGATTCACGCAGACAAGCTACCGAACATTTTGCTTTTTGCAGGAGACGGAATCGACGCCGATCACTTAAGCATGTACGGCTACGAGCGTGACACGACCCCGCATCTTGCCGAATTCATTCGAAACCGCGCGCTACTTATAGAAAACGCTACGAGCAATGCGCATGTTTCGTATTCTTCGGATCTCTCGCTGCTCACGGGAAAGGAACCGGCGACACTTAAGGTCTTTTCTCTGCCGCAAACCTTAGATGGCGAAAATGTATTCCAACATTTACCCGGCATTTTACGCGGCCTCGGATACCGAACCTTCCAAGCGAGCTCCCGCCATTTTGCGGATGCCTATCAGTCAGGAATGCAAGCGGGCTTTGATGAAGCAAACAACCGCGTCGCTGCTCGGCAACCGGCGCAACTCTTTCGTTTAATGCAGCACCATATTGTCGGACTATTTCTTGACGAGTTGCTCGACCGTGTGCGCTCACGGGTCATGCTCCTATTGGGACAGCCGACACAAGAGCGCGAATATACCGAGATGACCGGCATAGGGTCCTTACGGGAATACAGCGCCGATAAAAACCGAAGCAATGCATTTCTCGAATTCCTCAGTCGGACGCCGCAGCCGTTTTTCGCTCATATTCACCTTATGGGAACTCACTGCTGCGGCTACAGCGGCGCAACGCCTTTTTTTTCCGCACCCAGTGACAAAGCAAGCTCCGATAATCGGTACGACGACGCGATTCGCGACATTGATGCCATCTTTCAGGAGATCATTAATGCGCTCGAGGCGCAGCACCGTCTCGATAATACAATAGTCATTTTCCATTCGGACCATCCGAGAAATTGGACCAGCGTAAAGCGGATTCCTCTGATTTTCGTTTTTCCTCGCGGCGAATTCAGCGGCAGGAGAAAGCATAACGCCCAGCTGATCGATGTGGCGCCAACGGTGCTTGATTACCTCGGAGTGCCGATTCCTTCCTGGATGGAGGGCGTATCGCTTCTCCGGAAAGAGGCGCCCCGACTTCGCGCATCCTTCTTGCTCAATGGTCTGATGCAATCGCATCAAGAGAATGTGGAAGGAGTAACCGGCCTTCCGCGCCTTACCGATCCTTCGCCGCCATTTTACGGAGTGCTCCGCTACGGAATGAAAATTTGCAATCGCTTGTATGAGTACAAATTGCAAAGCAACGGCCTCAGTGCGCGTAATATTCCGAGCCACTCCGCGCCGTGCGCGCCGAATGAACTACCAAATAATATCCAGGCGCGCGCGATGCTATCTGAGCACCTACGGCTACGCGGAATTGGGCGATGAGATCATTTCTTCGGAACATCCCAACCCAAACGGCGGATAGTTTCGTCGATTCATTTTCTGCGCTAGATTGAAGCACATGCGTAAGATCCTCTTTGTTTGCCTCGGTAATATCTGCCGCTCTCCAGTCGCCGAGGGAATTATGCTGCATCTCAACAAGAGGTTTAGCTTAGGATACGAGGTCGACTCCGCGGGCACCGCCTCGTATCATGTCGGGGCGCCTCCCGATCCTCGCACAATCGCAAATGCACATAACAACGGGATTGATCTATTGTCCTTGAGAGCACGGCAGATATCTACTCGGGATCTCGATTACTTTGATTTGATTTATGCGATGGACAAGAGGAATCTAGCCGATGTGCTCGATCGGACCACAAGGGAAGAACAGCAGAAGAAAGTTTCGCTTTTAATGGACGTACTGCACCCTGGAGAGAACATCGAGGTTCCCGATCCCTACTATGGCTCGCCTCAAGATTTTGAAAAGGTCTTTCAAATGATTTTTCGGGCATGCGATGCGTTGCGCGGCCTTCCCCCCTCATAGAAGCGTCCCCGAATTGTAATGGCGCGTCTCTCTAGGCGCTTTAAACCAACACGGGAATCCCACGGAACATCTTCCGAGTGCCCGATATTTAAAAGAGCTCACCCGTACTTCTTGAAAGATTCCAAATAGTGCGCTTTTCGACTACCGTCGAGTCGCGTCACCTGAATAGGTAATTCCGCAGCTTGAAACAGAAGCAGACTGGCCGCTTACCGCACAATTCGAAAATGTCACCGATATGTGCACGCGCGCGGTGTTATCTTCCTGCGTAAGATACCCAACAGTATAGGGCGAGACCGTACAAACATACGGTGCAGAACTTCCGTAACTGCCGAATGAATTGGACTTTGCCGTAAAGCTTATCGATTCTCCTGGCCCCTGCCCGCCGACAGCAACATCTCCATTTGCGGCGGCAACCGTAAACACTCCGGCGGAATCCTCAGTAATCTGCATCGGAAAAATCGTTCCCAGATTTTGGTTGACCGTAAATGGGCAGTCATTATCGAGCTTAGTAATACTTCCGTCCCATGTTCCGGTAAAATCAACTGCATCGCCGCCGCATCCACCGCAAATGAAGAGGAGAAGAACTATGAAGATAGACAATAAGCGGGAGGAACGATTCTGCATAAATAGTGCGCCTTAACAAAAGTAATCACGAAACCATAGCGAGATTGGCAATAAAAAGAAACTATTGCCTCACCCGCCGGTCAGCTAATATATCGAATTTATTACGGTAATCTGAATATTTTGCTGGTGATTTTTATCGCTCTCAACCGAGGGCGCCTGGTTACAACATGCGGGAGACCTCGCCATGCTATCTCAGAAAAGCATCCTACTGTATACACTAGAGCTTGCCGTCTGCTTAACAACCGTGAACCCCGACGCACTCGCTGAATGCGCGGCATCGAGTTCCCACGCGCTTGACCCTACCCATCGACTTTCCTAAAGTTTGTTTAATGAGTCACAAACACTCAAGTAAACATATCGCCCTCATCGGATGCGGACGTTGGGGGAAGAATATTCTTCGTGATCTCAAATCACTCGGATGTGTCGTCTCCGCTGTAGATACAAATGAGGCTCGAAGAGCCGAGGCACTTGAATTAGGTGCCGCGGCCGCCGCCTGCAATTTTGAATCAATCAAAGATATCGATGGCGCAATCGTTGCGACCACCACGAGCACTCACTTTTCCGTTGTGACAGAGCTTCTGATGAGATTTCCAAACCTTCCACTCTTCGTGGAGAAACCTCTATGCACTTCTTCGAGCGAGGCGCGAATCCTCGCAGAACGTGGAAAGGGACGTGTATTTGTGATGGATAAATGGCGATATCATCCCGGAATACTACAGATCGCCGATTTTGCGAGGACTAGGCGATTTGGAGCGCTAAGGGGGCTTCAATCAACTCGCACCGACTGTTTCACGCCCCATCGGGATGTTGATCCCGTGAACATTCTACTTTCTCACGAGTTATCAATAGCCCTAGAGGTGATGGGCGCGCTGCCCGCACCGGTTTCTGCCAGGGGTATCTGGGAGGGCGAAAACCTCTTACACATACATGCCCACCTTGGTAACGGTCCCTGGTTTATTTGCGAGGTTGGCGCGCGCGCGGTTTCGAAGTCAAGAAGCGTAAGGGCATACTTTGAAAGAGCGGTGGTGGAGCTCAACGACGCATACGCTACCGATCTGGTCTGCGCATTACATCCTTCTGGCTGGAATAATCCGAATCCGGAAATTATTCATCATGCGCTCGCAAATGAAATGCCACTTTTAAGCGAAATAAAAGCGTTTTTAAAATTCATCGATTCCCCCTCTGATACGCCCAAGAGCAGCGTTGAAGAAGGCAGTCAGATTGTCGAGTGTATTGCGTTACTACGCGGCATGGCATGACCGATAAGCCAATATTCACTGTAATTATTCCTACCCACGATCACGGCGAGATCCTGCGCCATGCGGTCCAGTCGGTACTTGGTCAAACACTCGCCAGTTTCGAACTCTTTATTATTGGTGATGGGGTTGATGAAGCGACGCGGAAAATTGCAAATGACTTACGACGTGCCGATTCTCGCCTCTCTTTTTATGATCTTCCGAAAGGGCCGCGTCTGGGAGAGCACTATCGACACGAGATTCTCCAAAGAGACGCACGTGGAGATTTCGTCGCATATTTGTCCGATGATGATCTGTGGTTGCCGAATCATCTGGAAGTTTTTTCCCGCAATTTGCAGCAGTACGATTTTGTGCACGCCACTCCCCTGGTAGCCATGCGCGATGGCGATATCTTTATTTATCCCGGCGATCTCGAGGTTGAAGGTTGCAGGGAATATCTGTTAACTCAAAAGAATTTCATACCTCTAAGCTCAATGGCTCATCGCCTGGATTTTTATAAAACGCTCCCGTTTGGCTGGCGGACTACCCCAGACGGAATTCCCACCGATCTCTATATGATCAGGCAGATCCTCGAGTATTCCAATGTCCGCGCATACTCGATTTGCGAAGTAACCATGCTCAATTTCCCCTCAGCGCCAAGGCGTGATATGTCACTTCAGGAGCGAAGTCGAGAACTAGAGAAATGGAGCGCCCGGTTCACCAGTACACAATTCATCGATGACCTTAATCTGCGTGTTCAAAAGCGGCTCCGTCGGTACCTGTGGAATAAAAGTCAGAAAATTGAAAGTCTCAGCATGCAGCTGGAACAATCTGGACAGTACTTGAAAAAATAGCGGCCAGATCGGTAAGGGCAGATCCTATTCGCTCGCGTACGGAAGGCCGTTTTAAAAAAAGTATTAGAGATCTCTTACGAAGTCCGTCAGTTGGTCAATTCCAGGCAAACTGAGGTCGCGCGCCGAAATTAATGGCGTCTTGGTCGGCCAGCGGATGTTTAGAGCGGGGTCATCAAATCTGCAGCCCTGCTCATCTTCGAGATCCCAGTACCTGCTGACTGCGTAAATGTGCAAAGACTGCTCCAGGAAATAAAATCCATGCGCCACTCCACGCGGAATCACTAGGACCTGCAGAGCCGAAGCGTCAAGTTCTATCTGACTCGTGAGCCCAAAAGTATCGCTTGAGGGGCGCAAATCATGCAGTCCGAAAAACGTCCTACCCTGTGCGACCAGGAGATAATCATCATGCTTGCGGTGTACGTGCACGCCTCGAAGCACGTTCGGTTTAGATGAAACCATATTCCACTGGACCATGCTGCCGTTAAGACCGATGCGCGCAAGCCACTCTTCCCGATATATTTCAGTAAATATTCCCCGCTCGTCAGCGTGAGAATCCAGTGGAATAAGACGAACTCCTGATGGAAATGACCCGGCCATTTAACTATGTTGGTTCAACATGTGCTTCGCTGGCATGCTATAGCTAAACCGAGAGCCAGAGTCAAACTGCAAACGGTACCGGTGAAAAGAGATGAAAGAAAAGTGGAAAAGAGCCTAAGAATCTCGCTTTGCCGACCACTCCGCTTTGGAAAACTCCTCGGGATGACTCTGGCAAAACTGATTGTAAGCCGGGCACCCTCTTCCAAGGAAAAGTTCTCGCGGAGGAAGTTGTGTGACAGCCTCCAGTTTTTCAGGGAGATTCTGATACAGCATGCGATCATGTTCAAAAGTTCTGGAATCGCCCGCGTCGCGGTGGCTTCTGATGAGCACATGCCATTGATTGATCTCTTGATCAATATTTTGAATTGGTAATTCGTCAAGGTCATGATCAAGCGCGGGATCGTATTTTAGAACCAGAGGTTCCCTACTGCTATCAAGAGGAATTATTCGAGGAATTTCGTGAGGATTCTGACGACTCTCAAAGAATAAAACGCATCGTCGGTGGAACTCATCCCGACAAGGCAGTTCTGGAGTCGCTGCCTGAAGCTCCGGAAGCACCCGGTGATAAAGGACAAGATCATCTACCCAGCAGCGATAATCCCCCATTTGGTCTCGGTGTGTACGCACAGCGTGACGGATATTGAGTGCCGTTTCGATGATCGAGTTCAGCATGTTGTCTACTAGGAGAATAGTCGAGCGTGCAGTCATTTTTAGTATAGAAAGGTAGCGTTATCGAAGCAACGTCATTGGTAATTGACTATAAGACTCAATCGTTTCTCGTTAAGAATCCGTAGGCTTAGCGAATTCGAATCCCACGAAATTTGATTACTTAAGGATTACACCAGGAGCAATGACATGCTGAAGCAAACTTTTTGCCATCAGGTCGGGGCACTCGCTGTTCATGCCTACACGCAGAGCAGCTATATTTTAAGTGCAGAGTATCCTCAGTTTTTGCGCCGCATTCTTCACACGGCAGACCACCCTCGTATCCAGTTTTTCCCCAGCCAGGGGCTCCACACGCGGGACAACGCTGGCAAAGCCGCATCGCAAGTGAATGCGCTAGCCCACGGATTCGCCACATTCGAAGAGGATTCATATGTGCTCTCATATCAGTCGATAAACGCACACGCGTCTGAGGGTTTTTCGATTTAATCTTCGCAATAGCATCCTCAAGCTCAGTCATGGTTCGAAGGCCCTTTATCGCCTGAGTGGGCCCGGGTAATTCCGCCTGCACAATAATGCCATACCGACCAAACCGGACCGTTGAGAGGAAATCCCGAGCTTCAGAGGCTACATCGATCTCTATTGAGTTGAAGATCGAACGGGAAAAACTCTGTTGCTCGACAACTTCTATCCCTGTTTCCAAATCAATGAAAGCCATCAGTTCGTGATGAATGGTCAAAAACGGGACTGTTGGATGGGGACCAAAAGTGCCCTCGGTTGCGATGCCTCTGGAAACTCCCAGTTCCTCCATGCCCATACGGGCTTTGGTAATTACGACGGCCCGCGGAGAAGAAGTGCGAGGAATCTCACCGCTGAATGTGCCAAGTGTATCGGTATCTACAGGCGCCACCACGATTCGGGCCCCAAGGATCCTGCGAAACGTCGGTGCGATAACACGTTCTTTTCGATGTAGCGTAGCCAGCGCCACCTCTGTATCTTTGTAGCTCTCCGCCAGGTGAACTAACCCTGCCTTTACTTTAATCGAGCGGATAAGAGATCTAAGCTTCATACGCAGCGACAATCAGCTAAAAGTAGGGAATTCAGAAATATCCCTCCCGCTTTTTCATTTCCATGGATCCATCCGAATCGTAATCAATGATGCGGGAGGACCGTTCCGAGATTTGAATTGAAAACATTTCTTCAATGATTTGATCTATCGTTGTCGCCCGGGATCGCATAGCTCCAGTACAGTGATGGCAACCAAGAGATCTGAACCGGCACCACACCTTCTCGACAACATCTCCCGTAAGCACCCCCGCTCCATCACCTACGGGAATAACATGTCCATTGCGGACCACTACATCACGCTCCCGCGCAAAGTATAGCGGAACAATGGGAATTTTCTCGCGCCTGATATAGAACCAGATATCCATTTCAGTCCAGTTCGATAATGGAAATACGCGAATAGATTCTCCCGCACGGACCTTGCCGTTGTATAGATTCCACAATTCGGGACGCTGATTTTTTGGATCCCATTCGCCAAATGCTGAACGAAACGAGAAGATACGCTCCTTTGCGCGCGAACGCTCTTCATCACGGCGTGCGCCGCCAATTGCTGCGTCATACCCCCCGGCCTTAAGTGCATCAAGAAGGGCCGATGTCTTGAGCAGTCCGCAGCATCGTTGTGTCCCCAATGAAAACGGATTTGCTCCCTCTTTGATGGCCTCCTCATTTCGCGATATAATTAGATTGAAGCCACGCTGCTTCGCGTAACTATCGCGAAATTGGTAGAGCTCGTCGAATTCGAATCCACTATCGATATGTAAAAGTGGAAAAGGCACCGTTCCCGGATAAAAAGCTTTCTCGATTAATCGAAGAACAACGCTCGAGTCTTTGCCAACCGAATAAAGCATAACCGGCCGCTCGAACTGACCGGCGACCTCTCGGATAATGTGGATGGCTTCAGCTTCAAGCAGATCGAGAGACCGGAGATCCCGCGGGGGTCCTTCGCTGCTCATAACACCCTTCACACAGGACATCCTATAGCTCATCTTTTTTTAACCACATATTTCTCTCCTCTCACGACATATACATCGCTCAAAAAACAACTCATCGAGAAATTGCTGAAGTATTCACGTGCGATGGACGAAAGAATTTCGTCAGCTAAACTCTCTTCGGCGACAATCTCTATTCGTATATTTATCCCGGGGATTTCCCCTGTGTTTCTTCCAAAGGAGCCATGCCCCCGTGATTCACATACCGTATAACCAGACGCACCAAGAGCGAGAGCCTGGCTGCAGATTCTCTCTTCAAGAACTGACTCTGTTACAATTGTCACCATCCGCATTTTCTTCATATTCATAGTCTGGCTCCTAAGCGAAGATGTTGTAGTAACGCACTGTCATATCGAAATAGAGAGGAATGCCGATGACAATATTAAAAGGGAACGTAATCGCGAGGGAGAGCGTTAGATAATACGCCGGGTTGGCATCCGGCAGTGTCATTCGGACTGCAGGTGGAGCTGCGATGTACGATGCGCTGGCGGCCATCGCAGCCAGAACTGATGAGCCGAGCATACTGAGACCTGCGCAGTGACCGAGAACGATTGCAAGAGACGCATTGATAAGGGGGATGAGTAATCCGAAGCCAACAAGAAAGACCCCAACCTTACGGAAATCACGCAGCCTCGAGGCGGCGACAATTCCCATCTCAAGAAGGAAGATACATAGTAACCCACGGAATATCGGGCCACGAGAATCATAGAAGAACTCCACCATTTCCCAGTTTTTATGCCCAATCAGGGCCCCGATTATCAGTCCACCAATTAGCAGCATCATCGTTCGGCCCGTTAGAATCTCGTGAATGAGTCTGGCCGTTGATCGCTCTGCGGCAGTAGGGCTGTTTAGGATTCCGAGCGCCAGCGCAACCGTAATTCCTGGGCTCTCCAAAAGTGCCAAAAGCGTCGGCAAGTAACCTTCAAGGGGAGGTGCTGCCGTTTGCAGCGAAATATCTGAGGCGAAAGACTGCGCGGCAATAAATGTAACCGCAGATACAGAACCATAATGAGCTGCAATGCCGGCACTATCGACTGCTGAGAAATGACCGATTCTTCGCAAAACTAGGTATGAAATGATCGGTGTCAGGCCACCAAGAATCAGC
>CAYTAW010000048.1:4879-12621 GCA_964435675.1 uncultured Bdellovibrionales bacterium | reverse complement strand
TCTACCGACAATTGTCGCCGGCGAAGAAAATAGTTTCGATTCTCTGGCTTTTTGCCGCGCTGGTGGTCGCAATAGTGGTAGGAAATCTTTTAGTCGGACTATTTCGTTAAGGATAAGGTTAGATAAGGAATAATAACATGAGCACTGATAGTACTGAATTGACGTTTGTTCGCTGCCCCTCATGTCGCAGTCTTGTTCCTGCGGTTTCCACTCGCTGCCGTATGTGCGGCGCCGCGATAGATGCGCAGGCTAAGGAAGTAAATGAGCCGGAAGCTCCTTCTCCGCGTCGGGCGCGCACGAGTACTGTGGTGCAGCCAGCAACCGAGTTCGTTAATGCGACTCAGGCTGTTCGCGCCGCAGAGAACGTAAAATCCGCAGCCGCGCCCGCCGAGCCGCCGCCACAGGATAATTTTGATGATTTCGACCCGCTCAAGGACTATCTCGATTCTCCGTCGCCTGCTGAGCCTGAGGAACAGCCCGCACCGACGCGTCTTGAAACTGTCCCCGCACAGTCAAAGCAGACCGAGGAACCTCGACCGATTGCGGAAGTGCCGCCCGTCAATGAGGATGCGGATGACGAGTTTGATCTATTCGGTGCAGAGGATGATGACGATGATTGGCTGAGCGACATCGCGGATCCCAAGCCGATTGTTGCCGACAAAAATGACCGTAAAACCGAGGACGCCGTGCCGACGCCGGTCGTTGAAAAGCGCGCCGAGCCTTCAAAGCCGGCTGTGGGATCTTCGACACTGGTTAATGGCGGTCGTGCCGATCCAAAGACAGCAACGCGGGAAACTCCCCGTGTAGTGGTCGAAAGCGGCCATCGCGCCGGCAAACCTTCCGGGCTTTCATTCGGAAAGGGACGGAATAACGACGATGCGGGACAAAAGCGTCAGGCCGATGTTCGCCCCGAACAGCGCAGAGATAAGCCTTCAGTTCATGAACATCCAACGCGCCATTCTGTTGTCCCCGAGCGGCAGCATGAAGCGCGCCACGAAAACCGCCGTGACGCGCACACGCCGAAGGCCGCTCCGCAGCAGAAGGCTCCGCAGCGCGAATCCCGGCCTGAACCGCGCCGCGAGCACCATGAGAAGCCGAGAGCTCAACCCCACGAGAGCGTCGATTCTCGATTGGGCGGCTGGCTGGTAAGCTTTAGCACACCGACACGCTCATCGCTTGAGTTACGCGAGGGCAAGTTTTTTGTTAGTGGCGCATCGTTGAAGCCGAATGACGTTGTACTCGACGATCCGAGCATTTCAACGCCGCACGCCATGGTCACGGTTGAGCCGGGCCGGCTGCTGGTGCAGGATCTGATGAGTGAAACCGGGGTTTATCGGCGCCGTCAGGGTGAGAGCGATTTCTCGGCGATCAGTGAGACTTTCGACTTGAAGCACGGCGATTGGATCCGTTTCGGCCAAGTTGATTTTCTGGTAATCATGATCCCTGCTGAACACAAGCATTGATCAATTAGGGGGCGAAGCTTGGCTAATGGGTTAGGCGCCGACCGGACGCGGCAGAATAGGTGGTCGTATACGGCAGCTCTCGCCCTGCTGCTCCTGTTCATGACGGGATGCGGAAAGACCACGCTCGTCGATAATGCCACTCAAAAGCGGGCGATGCAGATAGTCGTCGCACTTTATAAACACGGGCTATCTGCGACGACCGCCCGCGAGACCGGCGCTCAGGATCGCTACCGGGTAGAAATAGATGAGGGTCACTACGCGCAAGCGCTTGCGGCCATCGAACGCGACGGCCTGCTCGATGATCCCGCGCCTAGTTTCGAAGAGCTGACGTCGTCTTCTAGCTTTTTCCCCGCTTCGCGTGAAGTTGAGGCGTTGCGAATGGATTATGCGCTGGCCGTTGAAATGAAGCGGGTACTCGAAGAGATGCCGGGAATTGCGCGCGCGCAAGTACTCGTCCGCAAGCGCTTCGGGTCAAAAGAGGAGACGATTCCGAGCGTATCAATTTTACTTAGAGCCGCGGCGGGCGCCGCGATCGACGAGCACGCCGTGCGTGAATTAGCGCACCGCTCAGTTCCCGGATTATCGAATGACCGAGTATTTCTGTCGATTGAGCGCTCGCAAGATGGCGCCCCGACGGGCGCGGAGGCGGGAGCGGTCAACGACTCAGGGGACGTTTCGTATGTCCCGCTTGTTCCATTCATATTCAAGTGGCGTGTTCCGAAGGATGACTATACGGGGTTTGCCCTTTTGTTTTTGAGCTGCTTGTTTTTAATCGGCATCGTCAGTGTGATGTTCGGATATATGGTTGGCCAGATTAAAGGCCGCCGTCAGCGCGGACATGAAAACGGCGATGCGCTTGCAATCGGCCAGCGCGAGCGGCCGAAGCGGGATCTGCTGGAGGGATAAAAAGATGTCGGCGAAGTTATTTAGAGGGCTTCCGGCGCATCAGCGGGCTATCGTCGCGATAGCGGCGCTGCTCGATGGCAATGAGGCCGGCAGCGTGCTTTCGCGTGACGCTAATTTCGGCGAAGCGTTCCGCCAAGCAGCTGAAGAATTGACGCGGATTGAGCTCGAATCGCGGTTGCAGTTTATCGGCACGCTCTATCGCGAGGCTCTTGCCGACATGGAGCGGGAGCATGATGAGTGAGACCGGCGGCGGCGACGCTTCGCGAAATGAACGCGAAGAATTGGAACGTTACCGTCAAAAGGTTTTGCACCAATTGAAGGAGCGTGAACAGCGCATGCAGGAAGTTGAGAAGGGACTGCTGCAAGTAGCGTTTAGACTGAAAGAGTGCGGCGTGCAGCGGCTTGCGCGCCAGGGCAATGTGGAAAAGCTTATGCGTGGTGAAAAGCAGCGTAAAGACTTAAACAGCGAGCGGGATCGCTTGAGCCGTCTGCTCGATGAAGCGCGTGCCGACGTGCATCTTGCGCGTGAACGCCTCGAAATGGCTGAAGAGGATTTGCGTAAACTACGGGGCGGTGAAGTATGAGTGTCGAGATGCGGGACACGGACGATCAGTCGCTGGCGGTTCCTTGGGAGCCAAGTCAGGTTCTGCGTGATGTAGATACGACAGACATCCGTTTTTCCCGGGGCCTTTTACGCTCGCGGCCTGAACGCTGGTTCCCTGGATTCGCCGCTTTTTGGCTGCCGCTCGCGCATTCGCTTGGGGTAGAAGTTCAGCTTGTAGAAGTTCGTCCGCTGCTGCTGTATCCCCCGACACTTGAACAGGGATTTGGCGCGCGCGTCGACGGGGAAGCGATAGGGATTTTATTTGACAGCGCATCCGCCCGCGTTATTGCCGATGCCGTTGCGCCTGGCTGCGACTCGTTTGCCGAGAGGACGGTGCTCGAGTATATGATTCGGCGTTTCGTATATTCGGCGATCTGTTCCTGGAGCGCGGCGGAGTCGTCGCGCATCGAATTTGACAAAGATATCGATCCGTTTCAAGAAAGCGCAGCGGCCGCAGTCAAACTGACCGTGATGGTGAACAGTAACTATTGCACGGTGTGGACGACGCTGGGACGTCGGCTTGCGGAGCGCTTGGACGGACTATGGCGAAGACAGGTGCATTCGCAGGCGAAAAACGAGGGCTCTGAAGGTGCGGTGGTGATCGAAATTGCCCAACTCAGCGTGGCACCGACGATGTTTGTTGAGTATGCGCAGCCGGGCGCGGTCATAGATCTCGAGGTTCCAGTATCCGATCAAGTAACATTGCGTCTCGATGGTAAAACATGGATGCCGGCGCGGATCGCCCAGAATCAAGCTTCATTCGTTTTCGAAAGTCTTCCCGGCCCTGCGGTGCAGCTCGAAATCCCTGAAGGAACAACGCGATTGTCGGTTGAGCTCGGGGCATTTACGCTTGACGCGCAAACGGTCAGCGAATTATCGCAGCCAGGCGCGTACTTCCAATCGACACTCGATCTCTCGAACCGCGTGGCTATTGTCGCGCAAGATAAAAAAATAGCTACTGGAACCCTATGCACTTTCGAAGGGCGCTTTGCGGTGGTAATTGACTCGGACGAAAATTAGTCCTGTTCTCAGTGCGCTTTGATAAATTATTTTCGTCCGAGGGGCTCTTGCTGTGTCAGGCAGTGAAGCGTCCCGAATCCGAGCACCAGATCAACCGCTGCAATCCCGTGTACGGATCGCGTTGGGAAGGCGGCGCGGATAATTTCGAGCGCCCGGGCGTCGTTTTCGTCGTTGAATGTCGGTACTATCACTGACTTATTCGTGATGTAGAAGTTAGCGTAGCTCGCGGGCAGGCGCTCATGACCGAACGAAATCTCCCGCGGCATCGGCAGACGTGTAACTTCGATTGAATTTCCGGTCGCGTCTCGAGAGGACTTCAAAATCTCTTCATTTTCCAGCGATATCTTGTGAAACGGATCGGCAGGGTTTTCGGCAAATGCGAGCAGAACTTTTCCTTGTGAAGAGAAGCGAGCCACGTCGTCGATATGACCGTGGGTATCATCTCCCTCGCAGCCGGCAATCAGCCAAATTGTTTTATCGATCCCAAGGTACTCTTTGAAAGCTCTCTCATATCCTATTTTGTCGAGACCGGGATTGCGGCATTGTACATCCGACTGCAGACACTCTTCAGTTACAATCAAGGTGCCTGCTCCATCCGTTTCGATCGCGCCGCCTTCAAGTATGAGCGGTTTTTGGTTGTCCGGGCGGAGCGCCGTAATCCTCTCACGGTCGGTCACTTTTGCAATGTATGGGGGAACATTCTGATCGGCGCTGAAATTATCGTACTTTGCCCACGCGTTGAACAACCAGTTGACCCAGACCACCGAACCGTCTTTGATAACCGCGGTCGGCGCTGAGTCGCGCAGCCAGGAACGATTGGTTTCAATCTGATGAAAGCGGTATCGTTCGCGTGGAACGTGGTGCATATCAAGGCAGAATTGAGCGCGGGCCTGCGCTTCCTCCGACTGACATAAGATCTCTACCAATTCGGACGTGGCGATCGAGCGCGCAATTTCGGCATACGTCCACTCAATGACGGCAAATTTATCGTGCCAATCGTCTTCAGCGTGCGGCCAGGCAATCCATGTGGCGCGGTGAGGTTCCCACTCAGCCGGCATTCTTAGTTGAGGTGAATTTGATAGAGATGTTAAAGACGGATTCATTTTTCTACTGGCTTAGTAAGCAGTCCATACGTGTCCGGCCTGCGCTCATCGAAAAATCGCCAGCTTTTACGGACAAAATGGCTGTGAGCTAAATCTATCGGGGCGCAAATAACTTCCTCGCGTGTCGATCCTTCCGCCAAAACTTTTCCGAATGCATCGGATACAAATGAGCCTCCCCAGAATACAGAATCTCCCTCTTGGCCGACGCGATTGACAGCGGCGACCGGGGTAGCGTTGGCGATGGCGTGTCCTCTCTGCACCGTTTGCCAAGCGTCCTGCCAGCTGCCTTCTTGCTGGGCGACGCCGTTGATCGTGGCGATTGCGGTTGGATAAAAAATGACATCGGCGCCGAGCAGTGCAACGCTACGCGCGGCCTCGGGGAACCACTGATCATAACAAATAAGAACCGCGACTTTTACTTTCATGCCGCGAACATCGGTTTCGAATACTTTGTAGTTTTCGTTGCCTGACTTGAAATAATCCTGTTCGAAGAAGCCCGGATCGTGCGGAATGTGGGTCTTGCGGTATTCGCCGAGCAGCTGGCCATTTGGTCCGAAAACGAGCGAGGTATTGAATCTCGTTCCTTCGCGCTCCTCGTATATTGACCCCCCGACAATCGTCACCTTGTATTCCGCCGCAAGCGCGCTGAGCACATCGCTTACAGGCTTGCGGGATTTTTCGGCGTAATCCACCGGGCAGGATTCCTGAATGCAGAAATACGGGGAACGGAAAAGCTCCGGTAGACAGATGATGTCACACTCTTTGCTCGCTGCTTGACGAATTCCAATCTCGGCACGTTCCAAGTTCGTATCAGGATTTTCACTCATGGCCATCTGCACTAGGCCTAGATGTATCGTCGTATCTTTGGATAGTCGCTTCATAGCGGGTTAAAATTGACGGCGTATGTTATTTCACAAGATGCCAGCGCAGGTCGCCGGTATCCAGGCTGAGCACCTGATTGAGCGTAGCGTGATTTCCGTCAAATTGGAAGGAGATCGGCAATGCAAACACTTGACCAAATGACGCGGCGCTTGCTTCCGGAAATCCGAGTGCGCGGATTTCGCTGAACGCGGCGGCATTGTAGATCGACGCTTTGAAATCAAGGGTTAACAACCGCGTGCGGGGACTGATTATCAATTTCTCGATGACGAAAGAGTCTCCGCCGCTGCGCGAATGGTGCCGTTTTGCGCCGATTGGAAATGTACGTTGATAGCTGCCCAATTGCACGGTCAGCGCACGAGCATTGGCCAGGCGTGAGCTTTTTAATCGCACGCGGCCGCGAATCGTCAACTGATCGCTGCTAAAAATGTTGCGATCGAGCTGAAGTGTGGCGCGCCGTATCGTAAATATCGTATCCGGCGGTTTAATAATCAGAGTCGAAGAGGCAGTGCGTTTTCCGTTGCTGTTCTCTGCTTCTATGGTGAGCGGATAGATGCCCGCTTTTGATGGGATACCCTTAATGACGCCATTCTCGTAAATGATTCCGGGGGGCAGGCCCGCAACGGAGACCGACACCGGTTCTATGCCAGTGACATGCACCGGCGAACTGAACGATTTTTGAGCGCGTGCATTAATCGTCGGTGATACAGTGATGAAGGGGGGAGATGAACTGATGTCGACGGGGAGATATTGGCTCAACCAATCTATGAGAACATCCGATCGTGTATCGAAGCTCTCGGTTCCATACTGTGCATTTCCGGTGCCGCCGCATGTAATTCCTTGAAGCACGAGCTGGTCGTTGATCGTTTGGAAGGCGGGGCCTCCCGAATCGCCGCCGGCTGTATTCGCTCCGCCGCGCGACGCCTTGTAACGCCAGATGATAAAGGTCGAGTCGAGGTCGTCAACAGTCGTGTACCCGTACGCCAGCGTCCCCGCCGCGGGAAACTGGCCATTTTCGCCGGTTTCACCGGTGCCGAGCATACCGTAGCCAACGAGTAAAAGCTGAGAGCCAATCGCTGGCGGGGTAGATGAGAGTGGTATAGGGGCAACGGAATTGATTGGGCTATCAAGTTCTATCAGCGACGCGTCAGGAATTCCTTCAGTGCAGGGTATCGCTTGATTGTCGTAATCAGGATGCACGGTAATCGATCGCGCCCCCCGCTCTTCATTGCCAACGGCAACGAATATTTCGCTCATATCGCGTAGCAATCGCCCGCGCTCATCGAAGGCGCAGTGCCCAGCGGTGAGTACATAATTCGGCGCAATTAATGTGCCGCTGCAAATGCCTGTCCCCACGTAAATTGCGGCAACTGCGGGAAAGAGAGAACTGGAAGATACGGTTCCGCCAATTACAGCGGCAGTTTGTGGTGTTTCGGATTGAGATTGAGAGAATGCAGCGCGCGGGGCGACAATCAGCGCAACCACGAGCATGAGCGCTTTTAGGCGTGAGAATATAGTAGTCCCCGGTGCAGCCATGACTTATTCCGCCCCGAGTCTACCATTGAACATATCGTTAACCCAACGAGCGAGCTTTCCCTACAGCACTTTTGGATGAAGCCTAGCGCCCTTTGGGCGTGGATATTTATCACAGAAATGATGCAGTATTTTCAGTGATTTAGCCTCGAGGGGGCGTTATAGCGGTTATGGTTGTTAAGTTTACAGGCGGAATTGACGTAATAAAAGACGGTACATGGGTTTCTAATTTGT
>CAYTAW010000048.1:0-4869 GCA_964435675.1 uncultured Bdellovibrionales bacterium | reverse complement strand
GTTATGAAGCGCCCAAACGCAGCAGCACTTTTTTGCGTACTGATGATCGCTCTATCGAGCACGACGGTATACGCGGACGCGCAGCCCTCCTTTTTTTGCGCACAATTCAATACAGCCGAAGATTTTGCCCGCAATGCGATAGCGGTTTGCATCCGCGATCTTCCTTCACAGCGTACGCAGTGTATGCGCGACGCGGAAGCGCAGTTCGCGCAGTGCGGCTTCGCGGGAAATTTTCAGCGCATCAGCCGTCGAGTGCAATCAAAAATTATATTGCTCTCTTTCTTCAAGAATTTGGTTGCGCCCAAAACGACAGAGGTTGGATTAGCGCGGCGATAACCACGCTTCCAAACTCGACCGCATGTTCCTGTCAGACGGTCTGAGTCATAAGAAATTCTTTTGACCGGGTCAGAATTTCGCGCTCTCTTTCGCCGATCTCTTGCGCGAGCCGCTTATTACAGTACTCGATGTCAGCGTCTGTCGAACCTGTCTTCGACGCGACGCCTAACTTCATCGATTCGAGCATCTCGGTTTTCTTTAAATTAATAAAGGTGAACAACTCCTCTGGAATTTCCTTGACCTGTTCAATGGTGCGCACCAATTCCGGATAGAACGTTGCGTCCTCGTTGATCGTTTTTTGAAGCGCAATCAGAAGAGCAATGTACGTATCTTTCGGCAGTGATGCGCCGTATTCCGGTGAAATCGGTTGGAATGCCAGGTTAATAGTCTTGCATGAGCCGATCACGCCCAGATCCATTGAAATCTGCTCGTATGCAACCGGTACCGGCGGGGTCCCCGCTGCCAACAGACCGAAGCCTTGTCCTCCCCAAAATTGGAAGCGCTGAAAAGGATCCATGGCTTGATTGAGAACATCTTTCCAGTACTTTTCGCGCGCCGCGGGATCGGCGTGATTGAATGCTTCGGGATCGGTCGTTATCAAATAGGGATTGTCGGTTTCGATTACCACGCCAATTGCGCCCTCCTGGCGCGCATTCTCGGTGAATGTTTTCGCCAGGGTACTGCCGATGTGGAAACGGCGGTACTCTTTGTCGGCCCACGTGTGCTCATTCCAGGCAATTTTGAAGCTTCCGCCGTCGAAGGGCACTTCGACAATTTGACCTGAGCACGCGCCGATAATTCTGCCAAATTCGCTTTTCGCCATCAAAACGTCCCAATTTGGAAGTTCATTGAGGTAGGCGACCAAACTTTTGAGCGGTTCGACTTCGGTGATATCGGGGAAGGGTCGCAAGTAACCGAAGTAAAAGTCGACAAGCGTTGAAATATAAGCGCGCGCTTCAGGTGAGAAGTGAGGCGTCAATTTTTGCGCCACTAATTCCGCTGCGTCTGCTGAGATATAAAATCCAGAATCTCTCTTCGCCTGTTCGCCCACCGGATCGGGGTCGGGCGGCAGTACTTCGGCCGTGATATTGTTGAGATAGGGATCGCTTTCGAGAAACTGGGTGAGCTTTTCACGATCGGCGGCGGAGAGTTTCTCGTGAAGTTCGCGCAGCGAAACTAGTTCGAAGGTTATCTCTGGACGGTACCTTGTGGCAGCGCTTGTGACCGTAGAAAGAGATACGTCAGCGTTCGATACAGGGTTAACTTCATCCATGCTTGTTCCCATACATCTACCTCCACTGTTTGGGTTAGCGATTCTGCTAAAACCACTATGGGGAATGCCTGGGAGTTTTTCAGACTAGTGACTGAATGTCCCGACATTTTGGTTATAAATCAGGTGGTTAGCTGACTTGATAGTGTCGACGGAGATCCGTCAAACCGCGCCAAATCAGCCCGAT
The DNA here is from genome assembly GCA_964435675.1 of uncultured Bdellovibrionales bacterium. Classification (GTDB taxonomy): domain Bacteria; phylum Bdellovibrionota_C; class UBA2361; order UBA2361; family CAYTAW01; genus CAYTAW01. The sequence goes on along the minus strand of CAYTAW010000048.1, from coordinate 3,076 downwards.
TGTGGGGCTTTGTGATTCATCCGATAATTTTTAAAAAGCATTAGGGGAGGCGTCGTGGGAATTATTAAAAATGTTCGACATCTGGGATTTTTAACCGCTCTCGTTGCGTTCGCGGCGTGTTCAGCCGTCGCCGAGCCGAGCGCGATCACGAACTACGAGCAGTGTGTCTCCGCAGGGAATAAAATATTAAGAACGTTCCCTCCGCGCTGCGTAACTGCCGATGGGTTGACCTTTACCGAAAGCGCCGCGGTACCCGGCGAATTAGCTCTTGGCACTCCGGCACTGCAAAAATCACTGTGCATCGACAAGTGCGGAAATGGTGAATGTGAGCAGATTGTGTGTTTGGGAACGGGGTGTCCGTGCGCGGAGAATCATGAAAAGTGTCCTAAAGACTGCGCTGACTAGCACAGTTTTCGATGCGCCCGATAACGGACAGCCGTCAGCAATAGCAGGTAACGCAAGGCGTAACTGTCAGCGGTACGTTACCGTAGCAATGACAAGGTAATTTCAACTGCTATCAAAATTACGATGATTAATTCAATCACGAATGAACGCTTGACCGCGGCCTGATCGGAGATTTTGCTGTAAATGCTGTTGAGCGTTTCGAGTTTTCTAAGAATGCTCGTATCCCACGATTCTAGATGGAATCGTTTCGAGACGAGCGAGTAGACGCGGGCCAGATATTGATCGCCGAGTAGCTTGAGCGCGTTGTTCACGCCTTCGTACATCATTGCGCTATCGACCTGCATCTGGGCAACCGTCCGCAGATCGGTCCCGAGCGCCTTATTGTCGTTAAGCGCTTTATATGACCGCTCGAGCGCCTCATCAAGTTCAGTATCCTGGTAGCGCATCTCGAGTAGCTCGACATTGGCGAATTCGAGAACGGCGCGCACGTCGTCCATCATGTCGCCGTAAAGAAAGGCCGCCCCCCAATCGATGATCGCCACGTCATTTTGCGTGTATGAAACACGGCACGAAAGCGCTTCATCGATTTGCTGCGAGGCGAACTCTTCATGATCGGAACGCAGAATTTGTCCTACCGTAACGGCGGCCTGCTCGAAAAGAGAAGAGACGGGAATGAATTCTTCGAATTCACGTACCTCAAAAATTACATAGTCTTCGTAGAGCTCCGAGATCGAAGGCTTATGAATGGCGGGCTTGAGTTCATTGAAAATCTGCGAAACGCGGTTAGTCGCATCACTGCGGAGCTGCTCATTTTCGTAGAGCACTTCGCTGAGATCGATGATCGCCGAAAAGTCTCCCTTGAGATCGATTCGATAACAAACCGAGATTGCGCCGAAATCGAAAAGCGTTACATCGACAGTCTGTCGAGTGCAGAAATCGCTTTCGGTAAAGCAGAACGCGCCGGCATGCTGACTGATGCGCAAGGGGAGCGGTGTATAATCAAAATATTTGGGGGTTTTCTGCCGATGCTGCAACCGCGTATTTTCGCGCGGCTCGCTAATCAGCTGTGCACAGCGATTCAAATCGATTGAGATGCCAACATCGAACGCAAAATAGATGTAACAGGTGCCTTCTTTAATGGTCAGGTCGACCGGTGCGCGCTTATGTGTCTGGGCGAAGTCCATCCCTAACTCTTATTTCTTTCGCGGCTGTTTGTGTGCCCGCCGCACCGTCACTACGCTCTCGTGATACACCATCGATTCTTCCGGAACGCTGCGCGTCAGCCAAACGTTGCCGCCGATAATGCTTCCTTTGCCGACGACGGTGTTGCCGCCGAGAATTGTCGCGTTCGAATAAATAACGACGCCACTTTCGATTGTCGGATGTCTCTTGGTGTTTGCCTTTGACTTATCGACGCTCAACGCGCCGAGCGTAACACCCTGATAGATTTTTACTGAATCGGCGATTACGGTGGTCTCTCCAATCACGATACCAGTTCCATGATCGATAAAGAACGATTTTCCAATTGAGGCGCCGGGGTGAATGTCGATGCCTGTGCGTTGATGAGCGTGCTCGGTCAAGATGCGGGGAAAGATTGGCACTTTCATCCGGTAGAATTCGTGTGAGATTCGGTACACGGCAATTGCGTAGAATCCGGGGTAGGCGAGAATCACTTCGTCGATGCTGTGCGCTGCTGGATCTCCCTTGGAAATTGCTTCCGCGTCAAGCAGCAGAGCCTCGTAAATAGAGGGAAGACGGGCGACGAACTCGCGGGCAATCTTTTCAGGAGCGGCTCTCAAATCTTTCTTAATGGGAACGAGCACGGCCCGCAAATCGGCTTCCATCGTGCCAATTTCCTCGCGAATTTGATCGGAAGATGCGCTCAAATACCGTGCCCCCAGATGAGGGAAAAAGATTCCGATACAGCTTTGCAGAAAGGCGTAGCAGCGCTCTGGATCGAGGCGCACGGTTTTTTCATTCTCGCGATCGGTGTATAATCGTTTCGAAAATCGGTTTAAGGCTTGTTCATGATTTTTCATGGCATAGTAGTACCATATCGTTCTTTATTAGGCGATTGTTGATTCGCGAGAGGCGTGCTGCGGTGAATGCGTTGATTGTGCTGCCAGAGGAGCTCCATGCAGAGCGCGTTATTCGCATTCCGAGTGAACGCGCAGGGACGCTGCTGGAACATCACCCGTTGGAGCGCGGCGCCACAATCCGCATCGCGGTGCTCGGTTCTTTTCGCGGCTTGGCGCGGGTTGAAAAAGCCGGTCAAGATTCAATAGAACTGTCAATTACTGAGCGTGTCGCCTCTCTTCCGCGACTCGGACTTACCGTGCTGGTCGCTGTGCCGCGGCCGCAAACGGTGAAGAAAGTCATATCGTTAGCGGTTCAAGCCGGCATCGAGCGACTCATCTTCGTGCGTAGTTATCAGACCGTACCGAGCTATCTTCAATCGCACTCCCTGTACACCGAACAGCTCCGCGCCGAGACCTATAAAGGATTAGAGCAGGTTTGGGACTGTACGCCTCCGCAGATCGAAGTGATCGATAAAATGGGCGTCGTCTTTGATTCGATCGTGCCGGCATTTCGTGCGGCGGATCCCGAGCCGCTGCTGCTTTTGGGCGAAACATTTTCTGAGCGCACGAAGCCGCTCGGCGAAGTTTTATCG
>CAYTAW010000047.1:0-12811 GCA_964435675.1 uncultured Bdellovibrionales bacterium | reverse complement strand
CCTCGCTAGCAACACCTCATCAATCTCGATAACCAAAATTGGTGCGGCAACAAAGCGGCCCAGCCAGGTAATGGGCATGCACTTTATGAATCCAGTGCCCGTTATGAAGCTTGTCGAATTGATTCGCGGACTTCAAACGAGCGATGCCACGTATGATACCTGTAAAGCGGTCTGCCAAAAAATGTCAAAAACGACTGTGCTTGCCATCGACAACGCGGGATTCGTCGTGAACCGAATATTAGTGCCGATGATCAATGAGGCTATCTTCGTTCTCCAAGAAGGAGTGAAGCCCGAAGATATCGACACGGCCATGAAGCTCGGGACTAACCAGCCAATGGGGCCGCTCGAACTCGCCGACTTTGTAGGACTCGACACCCTGCTCTACATTCTGCATGTGCTTCACGATGAGCTGGGAGAAGATAAATACAGACCGTGTCCTCTGTTGACGAAGTATGTTGAAGCCGGATGGTACGGACGAAAGAGCGGGCGCGGGTTTTATACCTATTAACTCCGTTCCGTTAGCTGCCGTCTGACTGGTAAATGGCGGCTAAACTTGAACTACGCTTTCCGGGCAGATTCTTGCATCACTTCCCGAAACTTCTTCAGCAGCTCCACGTTATCCGAATGCCCCGTCATACACGCCGTAATTTTTCCTGAGATCCTGCGGCCAAGCAAGAATAGATCGCCGATGCAGTCTAAGATCTTATGGCGTACTGGCTCATCCGGGAATCGCAGGGCATCATTTATGCTGCCGTTTTCCCCGATCATCACGAAGTTATCAAAGCGGCCACCTAGCGCTAAACCATTCTTCTGTAGGTAGCCTATATCTTTTACAAATCCAAACGTGCGCGCGGGCGCGATGTCGCGTTTGTAAGACTCAATATCTGACAGTGAAAATACAAAACGCTGCTCTCCCACCGGCTGCGGATAACGCAACGTGTACTCAATCGTAAATCCATCGCCCGGCTCGTACCGGATAAACTCATCACCGCGATCGACCTTAACGGGACGATCAAGCTTAATGCTATACCAGTCGCCATCCTGCTCAACGACGCCTACCTCATCGAACAACCTACAAAACTCACGCGCTGAACCGTCCATAACGGGCACTTCGCCATTACACTTAATTAAGAGATTGGAGATTCCGTACGCATGGAGCGCCGACATAACGTGCTCAATCGTTCCGGCTTCCGTCGTACCAAGACGGAGCGTCGTTGCAAATCCTGTTGAATCAACGTAATCGACATGCGCCGGCACGGCCTCTCCCTCCGACATTCCGACATAATGAATGCCGGAATTTGGCGGCAGCGGCTCCAACTGAAGACCACTCTTTTTGCCCGAATGAAGACCTTGACCATATAGCAAGGCTCCGCGCGCCAAGGTTTTTTGGGGAAATCGTTCCCCACGCCAGTCCTGTTTTTCGAAGACAATCGGGCGAAACCGCGGAATCGCGTTGGCGGTCTCGAAATTGAATCCGCTCTCGACCTCCGACTCAACGCTTTCCCCCTTATCGGTTACCGCGCTCTTTTCACTCGAATCGAGCGCGCTACGAATTGCGCGCATGGTGGTTTTAAGTTCGAGCGGTTTTTCTATAAAATCCACGGCGCCGATACGCGTCGCCGTCATCGCGGTTGCAATCGTGGCGTGCCCTGAAATCATCACTACAGGGAGCCCAGGATAACGCTCCTTGATCCGCTTCAACGTCTCGATGCCATCCATTCCCGGCATCCAAATGTCCAGCAGAACGAGCGATACCTGCTCACGCGCCAAAAGCGCCAACGCGCTTTCTCCATCATGCGCGGTACATACCGAATATCCTTCGTCCTGCAGCACTCCGGAGAGCGAGCGTCGAATACTCTCCTCGTCGTCGACGATCAATATCGGCAGTTCCGCTGCACGCCGATCCGACTCACTCATCTGCATTACCGCTCCCCCTTCTCTGTTCATATTATAATTCGACAAAATTCTTTACAAAAGTCGCCGCATTAGAGAATAACGTACTGTTGCGCTCCGCGCCGACACTCGCAATTACGGCCGGACATCCGATAATCTCAGCAATAGTGCTCAAGTACAACTTCGCTTCCGGTGGCAAATCATGCCATTTAGTGACGGCTGTCAAATCGGCGCTCCACCCTTTCATTTCGATATAGTGCGGCTCTATACGCTCAAGATCACAAGCCAACGAAGGCACGTCATCGAGCTTTTTACCGTCTAACGTATAGCCGACGCACACCTTGAGCGTTTCGATCCCCGAAAGCACATCGAGCTTCGTCATAGCGACGCCATCTAGCCCGTTGAGACGGGCAGCCCGCTTCAGCGCAAACGCATCGAACCAGCCGCAGCGCCGGGGCCTTCCAGTTACCGTGCCGAACTCTGCGCCGCGCTCGCGTATGGTGTCGCCAATTCCGCCTTGAATTTCAGTCGGAAACGGCCCACTGCCTACTCGCGTTGCATACGCTTTCGCCACCCCAAGGACATAATTAATCGACTTCGGCCCGATCCCGCAGCCGATGGTGACGCCGCCCGCTATCGTGTGCGACGATGTCACGAACGGTACTGTTCCATGGGCCTGATCAAGAAGCGTTCCCTGAGCTCCTTCGAAGATGATACGCGCATCGCGCTTAGTTGCCTGATCGAGCAGCAAACTAACGTTGCCAATATGAGCGCTTAGTTCCTGCGCTGCGCGCTCGAGGCGCTTTTTCTCGAGAGCATAATCAACACGTTCCGCGCTTTCTAACACATGCTCTAAATATAAATTCTTTTCAGCACAAACTTGCTCAAGATGTTTGAAGAGATTTTCGGGGTTGAGTAGCTCGCCGACGCGAATGCCGGTACGCGCCGCGCGATCTTCATAACAGGGTCCTATACCTCGCCCCGTCGTCCCGATGCGATCGCTACCCCGCTTCAATTCACGCGCCCTATCAATCTGCCCGTGACATTCAAGAATTACATGCGCATCACGATCGATGATCAGACGCTCCGGCGTCACCGATACACCAGCCGCGCGCAAATCGGCTATTTCAGTCAAAAGAACATCAGGATTTACGACGACACCTGCGCCGATCAGACAGACAGAATCCGGACGAAGAATACCAGATGGAACGACGCTTAACTTAGTCTTCTTACCGTCGACAACCAACGTATGCCCGGCGTTATTACCCCCTTGGAATCTCACCACATAATCGGCGCGCGAAGTGAGATAATCGACGAGTTTTCCTTTCCCCTCGTCGCCCCATTGGGCACCCACAACAACTAATGACGGCATCCTATTCTCCCATATATGCCCAGAGCTTCCACTCTTGGCCATTATATTCCAGCAGGCCTAGACTAGCATTATTGTCTGCTAATTGAAAAATGATCCGCTGCCCGCGCGACGCCTCTGCCGGAAGGGCGTTTTTCGCCAATTCGGCCGTAACCCGCTCGTCCCCGCGCGAGAGTCCACGGGCCTGCGCAACCGAAACCGGTATTCGCGGCAGATGGGGAAAGATAGAATCCCAAGGAAGCATTTTTTCGAACTGCGCATCCTCCCATAGAACAGCGTCGGCCACAGTAAAAGGCGCGCTGGCTTCGCGGCGCAGGCTCATTACGGTGGCGCAGCTGCCGACACGCTCCCCCATATCACGCGCCAAAGCGCGAATATACGTACCTGACCCGCACGAGACCGATAGGTCAAGATCGCGCCCGTCAAAACCGTGCACTTCGAGCCCCGAAATTTCGATCTCCTTTTCCTCTATCCGAAACTCTTCCTGGGCCCGCGCTCGTTTATAGGCTCGCTTCCCGGCGACCTTCACCGCGCTCACTCTAGGAGGTCGCTGCCAAATCTTACCAGTAAATGTAGGAATGATAGCATCAATTTCACCACGCTCCGGAAGGCGCGGCGAAAGAGCGATTACCTTACCCGTCTGATCGTCAGTGTCCGTGGCTACGCCGAAACGGAAAACGGTACGGTATATTTTCTTCCCGCCGCCGACATCCGACGCTAACTTTGTGGCGCGATTGACCAACGCCACCAAAACCCCGGTCGCGAACGGATCGAGCGTCCCCGCGTGACCAATCTTATCGATTTTGAGTTTCTTGCGCAGGCGGGTCAGCGCGTGCGCTGAACTTATTCCCGCGGCCTTATCGAGAACAAAAAAGCCGCTGCGCTGGCTCATGCCGCCGTCGCCTGAAATAGTTCAGCAATTGACTGCCGGAGACTCTTCTCCAATTCGTCGTAGCCGCGCCGCCAGCGAAACGCGGCCGCCATGATATGCCCGCCGCCGCCGAACTGCGCGGCGACGTTGGAAACGTTAAAACGGGCGTCGCGAGAACGCATGCTAACCTTCCAAATCCCCTCCTCTTCGCGGATAAAGACGGAAATAATTACCCCCTCAATATCCCGCCCCCGCTCGACTAGCCCTTCGGTATCCTCTTTAGTCGCGCCGTGCTTTGCGGCGAGCTCCGCGGGTACGACGATCCAAGCACAGCGATCCCCGAATAGAAACTCCATCGCGCTCAATGCTTCAGCTTGTACGCGTACCGACGCGCGGGAATTCTTGCTGTACAGATTCTGAGCAATCACTCCGGCGTTCGCGCCGCGCTCCACCAAGCCGGCCGCCGTTTCGAAAACTTTCTGGGTCGTATTAGAATAGCGAAAAGAGCCCGTATCACCGGAAATGCCCGCATAGAGCGCGGTTGCGGCGTCTGCGGGAATAGCCAAATCGGCGGCACAGAGCAGATCGAAAACGAGTTCCGACGTCGATGACGCGTCGCTAATTACGTAGTTCGAATCTCCGAAGCGATCGTTAGAAATATGGTGATCAATATTGAGAGTTGGGTGTAGACCGCGCAGCGGTTCGAGCAGCGAGTCTCCGACGCGCTTTAATTCTCCGCAATCAACGATGCATATAAGGTCGAATTTCTGAGAAGGTAATGCCGAAACCGTTTCGTTGACCGCCGGAATAAAACTCAGCCGGTCGGAAGCGCCGGATTCGTTTAGAAAGACAACGCGCTTACCCGCCTGACGCAGCGTTAATCCGAGCCCAGCCGCGGATCCATAGGCGTCAGGATCCGGGCTCGTGTGGCTCACGATAAGGACACTGCCGCTCGCGTTGAGAGCTGCGGCGATTTCACTGATCGTATTGTTCGTCTTCACTAGCGAGTTCGTCATCCGAAGGCTGGGCAGCGTTATTGCCGATGCGCGAAAAGAGCTGCTCGACATGCGCGGTTACATCGAGCGTGTCATCGTAAAAGAACTTCAAATGGGGTATGAAGCGAATGTCGAGATCGCGCGCTATCGCCTTGCGAAATAGCCCGCGCGCGCCTTCGAACGCTTCGTCGATTTCAGCGCGCCGTTCTGCATCCGCACTCGCTACCCAGTAGACTTTCGCATTGCGCATATCGGGGCTGACGACAACAGAAGAAATAGTGACCATTATAAAGCGCGGATCGGCAACACGGAGAAGCTCGGAGGCGATGATGCCCTGAATGCGCTCTCCAATCTTAAATACTCTGCGCTGATTGGCCATCTACTGCTTGGCGCCTGAGCATCGACTTTATTAATCGATGCTTGCCGCCACCTCCTCGATTTCGTACGCTTCGACGATATCGCCCGCTTTTACGTCGTTGAAATTCTCGATACCAATACCGCACTCGAAACCTGAGGCGACTTCGCGCGCATCGTCCTTAAATCGCTTTAAGCTGTTCATTCTTCCTTCATGTACGACAACACTGTCGCGAAGGAGACGCACATGCGCGTTACGCTTGATAATTCCATCAAGCACATACGATCCCGCAATTGTGCCGACCTTCGATACCGAGAAGGTTTCGCGAACCTCAGCGCGTCCGAGCGCTTTTTCACGGCGATCAGGCTCAAGCAATCCGGCCATCGCAAGCTTCACATCATCAATCAATTCATAAATCACTCGGTAGAAGCGAATTTGAACCCCGAAACGTTCCGCTTCGCCGGTCGCGCGCGTTTCAGCGCGGACATTGAAGCCGACGATAATCGCCTTCGATGCTGTGGCAAGCTGCACATCGCTCTCCGTTACGCCACCAACAGCCGCGTGCAGTACGCGAACCCGAACCTTATGCGTCGTGAGATTTTCAAGAGCCATGCGCACCGCTTCGACAGAACCGTGCACGTCCGCCTTCAAAATTACGTTCAATTCAGCAAGCTGTTGATTGTTGGCGCGCATCGCAAATTCTTCGAGGCTGATAGGGCCAGTCGCGAGAGAGCGCTCTTGACTGACTCGGCGCTTCTCCTGACGGTTGAGCGACACCTCACGCGCTTTGGCTTCCGACTCAACGACGAAGAAGTCATCGCCAGCTTCAGGAACTTCAGCCAATCCGGTAACTTCAACCGGCGTCGACGGCCCAGCGGCTTCCAAACGCGCGCCGTGATCATCATTCATAGAACGAATTCTTCCATACACGTGTCCAGCGACAAAGAGATCTCCCACACGCAGCGTGCCGTTTTGAACGAGCACCGTGGCTACCGTTCCGCGTCCTTTATCTTGGCGCGACTCGATGATCGTTCCCTTGGCTCGCCGATCCGGATTTGCCTTCAATTCCCGCATCTCGGCAAGAAGAAGAACACCATCAAGCAATTCCTTAATACCGGTTGCTTTCAATGCCGACACCGGGAAGTACATCGTATCGCCGCCCCAATCTTCCGGCTGCAATCCGTGCTCGACGAGCTGCTGCTTAACGCGATCAGGGTTCGCACCGTGCTTATCAATTTTATTTACCGCAACGATAATTGGAACTTCAGCCGCCTTTGCGTGATTGATCGCTTCAATCGTTTGCGGCATCACGCCGTCGTCGGCAGCAACAACCAAAATAACAATATCGGTTACTTTTGCTCCGCGAGACCGCATCTGCGTAAATGCAGCGTGACCTGGGGTATCAATAAAGGCGATGCTGCGTTTATCTTCAAGCAAAACTCGGTACGCGCCGATGTGCTGCGTAATTCCACCGTGCTCACGCGATGCCACAGAGGCGCTGCGGATCGTATCGAGCAGGGATGTTTTGCCGTGATCGACGTGCCCCATTACCGTAACCACGGGAGCGCGCGGCATGAGCTTGCTCGGATCATCAGCTTCTACGTCTTCGAGAATCACGTTCTCGTCGAATTCCGTTGACTCTACGGTAAAACCGAATTCTTCAGCGATAATTGTGGCCGTATCGCGATCGATTGCCTGGTTAATCGTCGCCATGATCCCCAACTCAATCAACTTTGCGATAATCTCACCCGCCTTGAGGCTGACTTGACGCGCAAGCTCGCCCACGGTGATCGACTCGTGCACTTTTATCACGCGCTTGGATGCCTTCATCGGATTGACTTCGGGCTGCGAAATCGCTTCCGCCTGAGAAGCGGCTTTTTTACCGCCCTTCGCCTTAGGTCCACGGCGCATTTCGCGTCCGTCATAATCGAGCAAATCTCCACGTGTAAACTCGCGCTTTTTAGAACGCTTCTTTCCTGCATCCCGCCGCTTGCCGTCTTCATCCTCTTCGCTATCAGATGACTTTACTGTTGATGTGTCGCGGCCCGGAGATTGCGCCGATGCGGCTTTCTTGACTTCCGGCTTAGCCGGACGCTTCTGTGGAAGTTCAATTCGCCCAAGAATACGTGGGCCAATAGTCGTCTTCTTCTCCTCCTCTTCGACAGCTACACTCGCGACTTCTTGCGCTGCAGCGCGCGGCTCTGCCTGCGGCGCTTCACTTTCAGGGGAAGTTTCGGCGGCTTCCAGCACCTCGGTTTCTGCGCTTTCTAGGGAAATCTCTTGAGCCTCTTCAACGGGCTCAGCCTCGACCGGCGCAGGCGCTGCGCTCTCTACCACTTCCGTCGCGGGAGCTTCCACCGCATCGGCTTCTTTGCGGCGGCGGCGAATAACGTTACCACTACGGCGCTCTACGACCGTATTAGTTTCACCGGTAAATTTGTCGACAGTCTTGGTGACAACTTCGGACTTTTGCGGAGTACCGACCGCTTGACGAATCATCGCGCGGCGGATCTGGTCAGCTTCGTCGCCATCCAGCGAGTTGGAGTGCGAAATACGTCCCGGAATACCGATCTCCTTCGCCTTATCAATGACGACTTTGTTCTCGACACCCAATTCTTTCGCTAATTCGTAAATTCTAATTTTCGACATGAAATACTCTCTACCTGTCCCTACCGGATCATTCTTCCGTCAGCAAAAACTCCAGCCGCAAAACCGCTCGCGCGTCATCAACCGCGGAAAGTATCTCTTCCCGCGATAAGCCCTCGCTTTTTCGGTTCAGCGAGCGCTGCCATGACCGAATCTCGGTTAGGCGGCTAAAACATTCCGGACTGGGATGCGCATACACTCCCCGGCCCGGCTCCGTCTGCGTCTGATCGAACACTATCCGTTCCCCTTGCTTGGCAAAACGGATGAGCGTTCGCTTTTCCTCCCGGCGTCCGCAAACGACGCACCGCCGGGTTTGATGATCGCTCATCGATTATGGAAGAGCGACGAACCGCCGCGGAAGAAATCGTCCGTTGCGTCCTTCACGCTCTGCAGCTCCTCTTCGCTCAATCCTACAAGCGCTACGAGATCTTGGTGAGACGTGCTCACCAATCCCTGAATCGTCTTGTATCCAGCGCCCATCAACTTCTCGCGAAGCTCGGATGGGATCTTCAACTTATCAAGATCGGTGATTTCAGCATCGCTGCTCGCCGCCTCCACACCGTCCAGCTCCAGTTTAGCCATATACTCTTTGGCGCTCTGGATAACCTTCTCGGCCTTCTCTGCATTGAAATTCTGCACTTCGATCAGATCCTCAATAGCGGCCTCAGCGATTTCCCTGGCGCTTCTATACCCTTCTTGGAAGAGCAATTCAGCATCAGTGAACGCGAGGTCCGGAATACCTTCGATCGACGCACGAGCGCGCTTGGATTCTTCCTCCGCAACCGAGACGCTGCGCACGTCGAGCTTCCAGCCTGAAAGCTTGCTCGCAAGCTTAACGTTCTGACCGCGGCGTCCGATGGCCAGCGATAGCTGATCGTCCGCCACAATAACTTCCATCGAGTGATTGTCTTCATCCACAACGACGCGGGTAACTTCCGCAGGGGAAAGAGCGCGCGCAACGAATGATGGCTCATCCGGAGTATACGGAATAATGTCGATGCGCTCGCCGCGAAGCTCCTGGACCACCGCCTGCACACGAGATCCTTTGATACCTACGCAGGCGCCGACCGGATCGACGCTCGAGTCGCTCGAATACACGCTGATTTTGGCGCGCTCACCCGGCTCACGGGCAACGCCTTTAATCTCGATCGTTCCTTCATTGATTTCAGGAACCTCAAGAGTAAATAGCTTCTTCAGAAAATCCGGATGGCTGCGCGTAAGAATAATCTGAGGCCCGCGCGCCGAACGGTCAATGTCGAGTATCATGCTGCGCACGCGGTCGCCTTGACGGTAACGCTCGCGCATAATCTGCTCGCGCTTCGGCAAAATTGCCTCGGTACGGCCGAGATTGACGATAACGTTGCCGCGATCGTATCGCTGCACGATACCGTTAATGAGCTCACCCTTCGAGTTTTTGAACTCTTCGTAAATTACGCCGCGCTCTGCGTCACGTACCTTTTGAATAATAACTTGCTTAGCGGTTTGCGCCGCAATGCGTCCGAGAGGAGCAGTGTCGAGCTTCTTACCGAGCTCATCGCCAACCATAGCTTCAGAATCGAATTCGGCGCGCGCGACATCGAGGGAGACCTGCGTCGCCTCATCTTCGATTTTATCGACGACTGTTTTAAATTGAACAACCTCGATCTCGCCCGTTTCTTCGTCGAACTTGGCTTCGAGATTCAAATTGTGGCCGAAGTGCTTGCGCGCAGCAGAAAGCATGGCTGATTCCACTGCTTCGATAAGCACCGCGCGATCGATGCCTTTGTCGCGCCCAATCTGTCCAATAATTGCGTTGAGATCAATTCCCATCACTACCTCTCACGAGTAAACAAAAAATCAACTCGAGCCTCATTTACCAGCGCATAGTCAACCATGACTGGGGCTCCCTTATCCTCATCTTCAATCGTCAGCACGTTGCCGTCGAACCGCGTCAGCACACCTTTGCTAACAATTGTCCGTTGCTCGTCGCCGCGAAACTTCACCTTTACGCGCTCTCCGAGAGCGCCTTCAAAATGCTCCGGCCTAGTCAGCCGGCGATTAATTCCCGGGCTCGAGACCTCAAGTGTCCACTGCCCGTGAAAAAGATCGTCAAACCCATCAATGCGCGAGAGCCGCTTGCTAAAGAGAGCGCACTCATCGAGAGACACCCCCTTTTTCTCACTGCCCGTTCCGGATTCAACTGCCGAATAAGAAACGATAGGCTGAACAGCGCTTGCGCTCTCCCCCTTTCGGCTCTTGGTCAGATAGATACGCAGCACGCGGCTTCTCGAATTGGGGACCTCCATTTCGAAAATCTCCAGGTCGAGTTCCCGAGCAATCGGCTCCAACATCTGCCACAATTCACTCTTAGTGGGCATCTCTCCCCGCGCTTGCAACCAAACTTCCGCTCATCGATACATCCTTCGCAGCAACCGCCGCTCTCCGCGCCGCCGCCACAGATCAAATTCTGCCTGTTGCCCAACAAGCCGAAACAAGCTTGCTGAACCGGAAGCGAACTACGAGCTTCAGCGGACGAGCCCTGAAACAAAGACATGCTTCAGGTTGAGTAGGATTACTCAAAGGATGCTGAACTTTAGCATAGGGATTGAAGGGATAGCAAGTATGGAGAGTATAAGCAGCAGCTCGATGGCATGACGCAACGGCCTGAATTACCTACATTTTTGTGGCGCGACTCCCGCACACCGTATCCATGCATGCAGCATGCAGCAATCGGCTCGTTCCTCAACTTTTCAAGAAGATGGCAGACAGCCGTATGCGCGAATGCCGCATGCCGACTGTGGGAGCCTTTCTCATCAGTTGCGGACTAACAGACTACCCTTCCCATTCCGTATGGAACACGCCCTTCATGTCCGTGCGCTCGTATGTATGCGCCCCGAAGAAGTCTCGCTGAGCTTGAGTAAGATTCTGCGGCAGACTGCGACTGCGATAGCTGTCGTAATAAGAGAGCGAAGCCGCAAATGCCAGCGTCGGCACACCACGCTCCGCGGCAAGCTGAATTACTGAACGCAAATCTCCGATGCGTTTAGTCACTTCAGCGCGCATCCCGGACGACAGGAGCAGATTTGGAAGCGTCGGAGTCTCCTTGAAGGCCTTACGAATTTCATCGAGGAAGCGAGCACGGATGATGCAGCCGCCCTTCCAAAGCGAAGCAAGCTCATCAAGTTTAAGATCCCATTTATACTCTTTTGAGGCCGCTGAAAGCAGAGCCATCCCCTGCGCGTACGCCATGACTTTCGAGCAGTAGAGCGCGTTATGAACCGCTTCGATGAAGCGCTTCTTGTCGCCAGAAAATCCGGGGACTGACGGCCCAGGCAGCTGACCTTCCGCCGATTCGCGCTCGGTCTTGATTGCGCTCAGGATACGGGCATCTACCGCCGCAGCGAGTGTCGGAATCGCTACGCCGAGATCGAGCGCAATCTGCGCGGTCCACGCGCCCGTGCCCTTCTGCCCCGCCTTGTCGAGGATCTTATCGACGAGAAATCCCTCTGTTTCAGAATCCTTCTTTTGAAAGATCTTCTCGGTAATCTCGATCAAAAACGATGAAAGCGGACCTTTATTCCATTCGCCAAAAATACTGGCAAGCTCTTGCGGCTGAATCTTCAGCACCTCGCGCAGCAAGTGATACGCCTCTGCGATAAGCTGCATATCTCCATACTCGATACCATTGTGCACCATCTTTACGAAGTGACCGGAACCATCTGGCCCAACGTACGAGGTGCATGCGTGACCGTCGACTTGCGCTGCAATCTTTTCGAGCAGCGGCGCCATGATCTTCCACGCATCACGCGGGCCTCCCGGCATCAAGCTCGGACCTTTGAGCGCTCCCTCCTCCCCACCGGACACCCCGAGGCCGAGGAAATTCATCCCTGCGTCTTGGCACCGTTTCTCACGAGCAACGGTGTCCCTAAAATATGAATTTCCTCCGTCGACAATGATGTCGCCCTTTTCGAGGAGTGGAATTAATCCGTCAATCACCTTATCAACCGGCGCACCGGCCTTGACCATGATAAAAATTTGCCGGGGACTCTGCATACTCTGAACGAATTCCTCGAGCGTCTTACTGGCTACGAACTGCCCTTTCCCGAAAGATTTCATGAACTCGTCGGTTACTTCCGTGCTGCGGTTATATACGGCCACTGGGAATCCGCGGCTTTCGATGTTGCGCGCTAAGTTCGACCCCATCACAGCCAAGCCAATCATGCCAACGTTCGGTTTTTGAGTACCCATGAGAAATATCCTGAATTAAATAGACGGGGGGAACTATAACGCAGAGATACTGGGAAATAACAGCCCAAAACGCGCCTTCTCAAATCTAATCAAGATTTACAGCACGGGGCCACCCCGCTGTCGCAGTCCGCCTATTACTTACAATGCTGAGAATCGGACCGATTGCCGACCGGTGTATGCTTGAATGCAGAATGCCATGACTCGCCACAAACGAAGGGTAATTTAGCGCATGAGGTCAGGTGCGTTCAAAAAAGCGCCCGAACTCCAATTTCTTTCTCGCCACGAGCGATTTGAAATGCCGTGCCGCTCACCAGCTCGACGCAGGAAAGTTTATTTCCGTATACCAAACCGGTATCGATGCCGATCTTATAAGGCAGATGGAGCATGATATCTTGATAGGGCGTGTGTCCAAAAATCACCGTTTTTTCGAAATGGTGAATATTGTGTATAAATTC
>CAYTAW010000046.1:11900-12824 GCA_964435675.1 uncultured Bdellovibrionales bacterium | reverse complement strand
ACTGGTGTAAAGCTTGGGCATTCGCAATTCCAGCGCTACTCGTTCCCTTACTCACCGCCTTTAACACCTCGACAGTCCAATAATCCGGTTTGCAAACTGGTAGCAGTTGACTGAACCCGATGCGCGGTTCCCTTCGTCCTAATGCCAAATCTCATCGTGCCGTATTGGTAACATTTTTGCTTACTTACCCAACCCCCGCTACCGTACCCATGTACGCTGATTACGCATTACGGAAAATTTCCCAGAATAGCCTGTAACGCCACAATCCGATGGAGTCTGCCGCGCATGATCTGCAATTTCGCCGCCATGTACCTCTATTATAAAGGCTTCAAAGCAATGATGCCTGAAGAGCCAAAACATCGGGGCCACCCACGCACTGATGACACTCCGCTCAAAGATGAATCTTTTCATTCCAGTTTATACGATCGCCGAATCCGAGATGTGCTAAGAAACGTGCACCATTTCGAAGCGGCTGATATACCGGATAAAGTCAGGATAGCGCAAGAAATTTACAGCAACGCGCGCGATATCCGTGGCTGGAAGGGCACGGAAGAGTGCGCGCAGACGCTTAAACATCTTCTCATCAATCTTGATTCGCAAATGCCTAAGTCCGCAGAGCGCGACGAGGTTAAAGTAAAGATCGCGGAAAGTATCCTCGCTATTACGCGAGACTCAGCTCGCGGCTGGGAGGGATGGCTAACCCTAATCGGACCCGATAACAGCGATGCGGAAGTGGCTGTCGGATTAAAGGGGCTGCTGCGCAGTAGCAAAGAGTCTCTCAACGCCGCAGGTGTTCCCGCAAAAATACTTGCGGCCGCTGAACGCAGCGACGAATGCGCACAGGTGACACTCGGGATTATTCAAAAGTTTTCATCGGAAACATTTAAAGCACATAAAGACACGCTGCTGAAACTCGGCGAATGG
>CAYTAW010000046.1:5095-11890 GCA_964435675.1 uncultured Bdellovibrionales bacterium | reverse complement strand
GAATGGTCGATGGAAAATTCACGCTCGCGCGAATACACCGTTCGCGCCTTTACCGCCATCGAACTCGAGCGCGAACTTATTCCGAGCGCCGTCAAATCTCTCGAAGCCGGATTTGTTGAGGCGCGCGCTCAGGCTTCAATAGAGCTACAGCGTAGTAAACTCGCAAACCTCGCGTATTGTTTTCCGAGAGAGGTTTTTACCGCGACATCAGGTACGCTTGAAGCCGCCTCCGTTTTAGAGAGGCTCGAAAAACTTCGCGATGAAGCGTACGAGGTAGTCGGAGACTCCGGAACGTTTAGCGGCTGGTACGCGCCCTGGCTCTCCAAAGTGTGCGCCGATATTCGTGTACACCACGATTTTGAAAGTATACCTAGTTGGGAAACCTATCTAATTCCGCTCTTACGAGAGCCGATTTCCCTGATGGGCAGACCTGAATTTAGAAATCTATCAGAGAAATATGGTGACCGAGTTCTCGCCGAGTTTGAGGCGCGCGTTGAATCGCCGCACGCGAAGCACGCGCTGCCGGCGCTCGAAGGTATTGTCGCTGAGTTGGTCAGCCGCTCGCTTCGGAATCCACGCATAGAGCGCTGGGCGCTCGATGTGCAAAGAGTGGATGCGCTCTGCGATCAGATATGCGAAGCACATCAACTCGAGCGCACCCAGCCGATCGCTGAAATAATCGCGCAGACATCGCGCCGGCAACTGCTCGACTGCGGCCACCTCCTAAATCAATTTGGGGGATTCGACACCTATCTTTTCCGCGATCAGGTGGTATCGGCTATTGTGCAGCATACAGCCGATATTTTGAATGAACAGGAAGGGTCTCCCGTCGTTCTTCGCGCGTTTTATGCGGGTGAGGTCGATTTACGCAGGGCGGATCGTAATTGGTACGATGTCTTTGGCAAAATTGCCGACAGCTGGGAGCTGCTGGTGGCTCGATGGGGTAGCAGCAAGACCGTGCGTGCGCGTGCTGAAGAAGAGATCGCCGTGAATTACCCGCATGGCGTGGCTCAAGCTCTCCTTCTTATCGACCATTTGGCGAGAACGACCGCGCACTGATACGGTTGAGTGTGCCAACTGATCTATACCCAGTCAGTACATTTCTATTTGCGCGTGATCGCGATCACAAAATTTTTGCGCTGAATTTCGTAGTGTCTCTGCGAAATGAATTTCAGCACTCATGCTGTCATTCAAGCACAACAAATACAAACAGGAGAATAACCATAAGAGGAGAAGGCAACAGCCAAAGCTATCGTTGTAACAGTGGGAGAGGAAACGGACGACGCTCGCAATCGCAGTCAGGAAGCCGCGGGCGTAGCAGCCGGCAAGACGAATATGATGATTGTTCGTACTCATCACGCGGGAAAAACAGCGGCGGTCGAAGCAGATGCTGATTTGCATCGATGGGTCCTAAGGAATGCCGAGAGATCGCTGCTCGCGGCTGCCGTGCAATAGATAGTTGACTTAGAGCCGCGCTATCGCGCGGCCCTTCCTTTTCTCCGCGTTGTTACGCATGAGCGCTTGCCGTTCAACTATCCGGGTAATACTGCCGGTACTGCACGGAGCGATCGTCGCCGCGGATTAGCACATCCTGCCACTGCCCATTGGTTGCCCAATGTTCTCCGACATTCTTGAATCCCGCGCGATCCAGCTCGCCTAGAATATATCGGCGCGTCTCGAGCACGTGATCGTAGTTTTCCCGCGCGAACGGATCTGCCAGTTCGCCGACGCCGAAACAGTCGACTCGTGCGCTGCGTATATCGGGTATCGCTTTCTTAGCGTGCTCGAGCATCGCGGCAAAGGTTCTTCGGGAGACGTCCGGATAGACAAAATGCCCGGCTATTAAATTTCCTGCCGGCCCATCGCGAATGACAATAAGAGCGGAGCTGCCAATAAATGATTGTGCGCTCTCCCGCTGGCCAATGGTCACCCATGTTTCAAACTCAATGACCCCGCACGGGTGGTGAGTGGGTAGAAGGATTTCCGCAACTTGGGTTGGCTCGCGGATTTCTCGGTATTCGAACAACATAACGGAAAAAGTTATGTGTGTGATGCTGTAGAGTGTCCGATCCCTGGAAGATAGGCGCTCTATTGATGCACAGGGCCCGGACCGCAACTAATTTGAATGACGTGGTCGTGAAGCCGGACTTCGCCGCTGAACCTGCCAGATATAACTAGCGGTAGCTCGCGATCTCGGTATCGAACTCTTTCACATAGACCGACTTGTCGCCTCCATCAACCTGCACGATCTGCGCGTTGCCGGCCTTTGTCCAGTGCGTGAATACGCGGGTAAAGCCGTGCTCTGAAACCGCGCGCTCGATAAACGCGCGCGTTTCCTTTGTGTCATTTTCATCGCCTTCAATCATTCGCTCAACCTCAGTCGAGCAGCCAAAGAGATCGACGCGCACACCGCGTGCATTTGCGAACTGGTCCTGTGCTGCGATTAGCATTTCGATAAACTTTCGTGGCAAAACATCCGGCTGATGAAAGTGCCCGATAAATGGTTGGTGATCGCCTTGGGCGCGGATGACAACCAGGGCGCATGGGCCGAGTCCGACGGATGCGTATTCGTCTTTTTGGATCGATACCCAGCCTTCCATCTCGCCGCCCAGGCGCTCGCGCGCAAATAGATGTGGGCAAGGGATTGAATCTACCCGGTGGACGGTGGAGTTTTCTCGGCTTGTTGTTACGGTCATACTTGTGGTTATGCAGAGAAGTTTGAGGCTGGTGTGGTAAATTTGGGGGGATTTTGGTAGGGAATTGGCGGGGTTGCAAGGGAATAGGGGGTGGAGTAGAGTTTGCTGCTTATATTGGTGGTGGCCGAAAACAGGGACACTATTACGATAGGATGTTCGCCGTAGCTCTGCGAGCTACGGCGGAACGAATAACAAAACGCAATTAATGCGTTTTGTTATTCGCCTGGGTGATGGAATTGGTAGACATACAGGACTTAAAATCCTGAGTCCGCAAGGGCGTGCGGGTTCGATTCCCGCCCTAGGCAAACCATATCGGCTTCGCCGATAAGTTTGGCTAACGTGAGCAAGAGAGGCTGATCGAAGCGTAGCCTCGCACGGCACAGCCAACTTTTTAACACGGCGCAGCCAATTTTTAGAGTAGCCAGTCAACGCAAACTACTATTATCAGTACAGGCATAGTTCGAGACCCTCTCAGAGAAGTTGTCTGCAATTTTATCACCGACTGCTCCATCAAATTTCCGCAAGTTTGTTTAAAATGTATTTTAGAGTTCCATTAAGTATATGAATAAATCACTCATATAGCCTGCGCCCGATGTAGCGGCTGCCATAAGATAGAGACGATTTAGAGATTGTGAAATGTTTTGGTGTCGCTTAACCTTAGTTCGTACTTACTTCGTACCCGGAGGTCAGCATGAAAATTATTTACGTTCCCGTTCTTCTCCTAGCGTTATCTGCCGTGACTGTATCGAGCACGGCCTCTGCTGACTCTGTGCCGACGGAGGTGCGCGCGCAGATCAAAGCATTGCGCGAATCAATAAAGCAACTAAAGAGACTTGCGCGTGGGTCGACTGCGCGGAAAATTATCTCGTCGTCATCTACTTCCGGACTTAGCGATTCTGATGGAGACGGAATTCCCGATGTTTTCGAACAGGTGCTGAAGTCAGATTCTTGTGAAAGCGATAGTGACGGTGACGGAATTTCTGACGGCGATGAGGGAAAATCAGGGAGTAAGCCTGATGATTCAAGCTCAGGCGAAGTCGAATTGACGGGCAATATAACGGCAATCACCAGCACAACCGTAACTGTGGATGGTAAAACGTTCACCGCTACGCAAAACACTCAATATTTACGTGGCGCGACTTCACTTTCATCATTTCAAACAGGCGACCTGGTGGAATTGAAGGGGAAAATTGTTTCGGGCGTCCTTGAGTTAATTAAGATCAAGAGTGAGGATTAAGTCTCTTAAGCCCTCAACGATCGGTTCGAAGAGGGCTTAAGGCTCGGGTTATCCGACTGGGTTTTGAGGTCGAGATTGAAGAAGATCGTTGAAGTAGCGCTTACGCACGGCTTCTGCACCGCATGCTCCGAAAGAGAATCCATTAGGGATCGCATTTGTTTGAACAAGGTCAGTAATCATAGATATCCGTTGCTCCTCGGCAACCGTGGCATTTGCGGGTAGGCGGTTAGGGTTGCAGTTGGTCTCTTGGTAGAAGCGGTTGCTGAATTCATCTGTAAAGCTGCAGCTATTAGCGCTTTGTGCCGGAAGGTTCGCATCATTCAGGTCGGCCTGGGTTAGTATTTGATTTGAATAACCAAGTATTTGCTTCGATACTCCGCTCTCGTTTTCGTATTCACGCAGGAAGGCGATTCCCGTTCCGCCGTCGATGAACTGAGCTTGCTCGACAATTGATTCTTTTAAGAAATATTCAGAGTCCGGCGCATCGAATATTGATAAATTCAGTGCGGCGCTGGAGGGGATCGTTTTAGAAAGCAAATTTCGGTATGTTTGAATTCCCTGCGTTTGTTTCAGCGACGAAATACCTTGAAGTGCCTGATCATCGTTGAGCATTCTGGGCACTAACGTAAGCATGTCTGCTATTTTAATTGAGAAATCGTAAACGACGCTATTGACGAGCTTGTGATTCACAACGGTTCTCTCCGGATCGCTGACCGTCCAGTTGCACGCTCCAAGCACTGGCATGAGAGGCATTACCTCTATCTTTTGCGTCCATGTTTCTTGACTATCGTCGTTACAGCTCACGCTGAATGTTGCCACATCGGTGGCGCGATCATATTGCACCAGGTTTCCAGGCAGCTGCCGGGTAAAGGTATTCATTTTTCTATCTATCGTGATTTTTTGGTAAGAATTGATGAAGGGATTAAAGCTAATCGTTGTGGATATATGTGAGGTGCTTAAGTCCGGATTGCGAACTATTTGATCGGGAGGGGTGAACTCTCCGATAACGTCGCCGCACGTCATTCCACGCTGAGCGGCGCCCGGATTCCAGGGTGAATTAGGAGATGACCCCGATTGTGAGTTTGCCGAAAAATTGCCACTCGCGGCGGATGCCAGATCTTCGTCCGCGGGAGTCTCTGGCTGGGCGGCTTGTGGCTCATTGGTGTAGCCCGGTGCTTCGGGTGTTGCGGCAAATGAAGTTTCTGGTGCAAATGCTGCGGAATAACTCGCCGGTTCGTAGGTGGGCGAAATAAGATTTTCTGTAAGCGCCTCATATGACGCGGAATATTCCGGTGAATACGATTGCGCATTGGCAGGCACAATACTGCCGGCAAAAACTACACATGATAGGCTTGTAATCGATAATTTTTTAATCAGGCCTTCAATTTTATTGACTTGCTTTTTCATTCCACACCTCTTTGTTTTGGGTAATGCATTTTGCTTCAAAAACTCAAATTTCATCCGCCTGATCTTAAGGCGCGTGGAGAGGCAAGAATGTTACCGCGAGCACATCCCAATATTTTCCAATTTTAAGTAAGGTAAATTCGCACATCTATCCGATTCGTTTGTATATTGCTGAAAAAATGAGGAGCGTTGTTAACCGCTAGGAGCTTTTCCTAGTTTCATGACCAGCCTTCGTGTCTTGCGCTTAATTTAACCTCGGTGTTTGCTGCAAAAATACGAGGATGCCTTTATCCCGAGAAACGAGAATATGAGTGGCTATTTCAACTACCCTAAGCCCGGTACTCTAAGTAAGATTGTATTAATATAATGCCCGCCAGAGTACCTTTGGCAAAGCGGCTGCGGCTTCGCCTCATTCCATCTATATGCTTCTCAGTCGTGCTGGTCGGATGCGCCATGCGGGCATATAGCGGGCCTGCGAGACCGCCAAGCGAAGTTTCGACGATTACATTCCTTCCTCTCGGCGATCTTTCTGTTCGGCGTGTGTTGATTGATGGTCAGGCAGTGTCGGGATTCAGTGATACCATAGACGTGTTGCCGGGGCAGCATTCGTATGAAATCTATTCTGTAATAGACATTCAAGATGAGTGCCCCCCGGGGACATTTTACTGCTATACCTCACGCTTGAGCGGCGTATGCAAAGGAACCCTATATTCGCTCGCTGGACGGAGCTATCTAGTTATCGTCGAAAGTAAACATTCATTTGTTTCCACGCGCGTTGTGGCGAAAGGATACTTTGATTTCGCGGAGCGTGAAGATGAGAATCCTCCGGGAGCCGGAAGTTGTCAGGGATTCTAGCAATCAGCGAGGGGCAGGGACTTGGGTGAGGGACGCGCCAAGGGAAAGCCTCGATGTCCTCAGGGCTCTTCGCGAGTCAGAAGTAGTCTATTATTTATTCGTTCAAGACGCGCGCGCTAGAGAGTTGAATCGGAATTGCTGTTTCTATTCATCTTTCCGAAAATCTAGAAACGGGCAATAGTAAGAGCTGCAAAACGCCCCCTGCCAGAATCAAATAGTTTGAGCGACGCCGTGCTCGGCGGATCAGGGGGTTTTTATTGACGACCGTGTGTAATGAGTGCTACTTCGCCATCGCAACAGTATTGCTGGTCTAGTCGTGTCCTCTGGTTTCTCGTCGCTTTTTGCATATTTTTTTCCGTCGTGCGGGGCATTAAGTTTCCCGGAGTATGGGGCGTCAGTCACTACTGCATGTCCTATGCTGTTCATTTCACTGTTCGCGGATTGGTGGGAACAGTCTTCGAGTTCCTATTGGGAGACAGTTGGTACAGGTACAATTTGGTGGCGGCCGTTGCGTTTACCGTGCTCGGGCTTTGCCTGGTTGGTATGGCGCTTGCAGCTAAAGTAAGCGCGCGCACATGTCCTGACCTCGTTTTCTCGGCAATT
>CAYTAW010000046.1:0-5085 GCA_964435675.1 uncultured Bdellovibrionales bacterium | reverse complement strand
CGCGTTTGTTTATTTCGTTCATAGTATCGGTTATCTGGATCACCTGGGCCTTTTAGGAGCGGCCATGTTGCTGTTTTTTTCGTGGCAAGGTTGTAGAGCATGGTTAATATGCGTCCTTACCTTTGTACTAATCTTTGCGTTAACACTATGCCATGAGGGCCTCTTCCTCCTCTGGGGAGGCGTGATATTCTGGATATTACTCGACCGGCTCTCTTTTCAAAGCACAATTTCAATCTGGCATGTTTTGGTTGCCGGAGCGGTAACGTGTTTTCCTTTTGGACTTGGATTGCTCATTCTTAAGTATTATGGCGCGTTGTCGCCCGCGCAGGCAGCCAAGCTATATGACTACGTTGCGGCCCGATCTGATTTCGTCCCTCGAAAAGATGCTTTTGATTTTCTCACTGGTTCGTTGGATAGAACGCGCGCAATCATGATGCAGTACTGGGCAAATCCAACTTCCTGGCCTAACTTTATTCGGTCACTACTGATTGTTTCCCCGGCATTGGTGTGGCTTAACCTTGCGGCGACGAATCTTGCGTGGGCCCGTGGTTCGACATTGAACTGGAAGCTTTTTTTAGTGTTGCTCATTCAGGGCGCAATCTTCTTGCCGTTAGTCCTCTGTTACTTTGGGTTCGATATTCATCGATGGTCCGTGGCGTGCGTGCTGGCAAATTTTCTAATATTGTTGATACTTGCGAAAAGAGGGGCTTTTTCGCCTGGCATGAGTAGCTGTATGAAGCTCTGTGTCTTCCCCGTATTATATTTAAATGCGATGAGTGAGAATATGTTGCTTGGCTGGAATTTGCCTACTGAATATCCATTTTTCGATCGAATAATGTGGTTAATTGGCGTGCTGCAAGGCATACATCCATTTGTTACCATCCCACCGGGCTAGGCTTTAACAAGACGAATGAACCATTTTGACAAAATAGATGATTACGATGCGGAAATTAATCCGTTATTACGCGATCATTATCTTAGGAAAAAGATCGCGTTAATACGAGAATGTCTGGCCGCCATTCCATCCAAGGAGCCGCATCGAGTTCTCGATGTGGGGTGCGGAACAGGTTGGCACATAAAATCGCTGGCTGAAGCTGGAACGATCGTCACCGGAATAGATAGCAGCCCGCGTCAGGTGGAACGCGCTAAGATAAACAATCCAAATTCGACTGTGCTTTATGGAGACGCGATGCAGTTGCCGTTTCCAGACAGCTCCTTTGACCTCTCCTTTGCTATAAATATGATTCACCACCTCCCGTCACGAGACGCCCAGCGTAATGTACTAAAGGAGATGCAACGTGTAGTGAGGCCGGGTGGGATGGTCGTTATTCATGATGTCAACGTGTTTAATCCCATTATACGTTTTTACATGGATTACGTATTCTCTCGTATTCATAAGATTGATGATGGGGGGGAAATATGGATCGATCCGGACTGGTTGGCAGAAACACTTGGGGCGCCCTATTTGACGCGGTACTTCACCTTTGTACCAGAGATTACGCCTAACTTCCTGTTCCCGATTTTTCGCGCTTTTGAAGGCATCCTTGAGAGAACTCCGCTCACTAAATGGGGAGCTCATTTCTCCGCGGTTTTTCAGCGCCGTTAGATTTTCTCTTTTGTTCGAAATTGTAACCGCCGGCGTTGCGCGATTTTCTATTTTACATCGAGCATGCGTTTGTGAAATTGGCTACGGCATCGCTTACAAGCTCGCTGCGGCTGCAAAAATCCATGTTTTTTAGGACATTCTGTGCGCAGGGTGTGAGAGCGCTCAAAAGAGTCGCGTTCGAGCCGTTAAGTTCGAGTACGACATCGGATTTGGCGTCACAGGAGGCGGTCGAGCTTGAACTAATCTCAGGATCGGATTGGAAAAACGGATCGCTCGCAAGATCGAAACGAGTAACTTTCTCAAGTAGTGCGCTGCCTGGCGCCGAGGCGTAGTAGCTGTCTCGGTATTCGGTTGCGCCCGAATAGGGTGTGGTTGTGCCTTCAGAGACAAAAGCCGCATTTAAAGCCCCGGATAGAAACAAAAAGGAGAGAGCGCTGTCACCGGAAAATTGCGAGGTGCTAAATTCTTGATTCACGGAGGCTGCGTAAAAATTGCGTCTTTTTATCGAAAGCAAATTATCCGGACTGATGGAAATTGCCGATTTGAAATTCTCACTCTCATTCTGCAGCGCGTTTATCTCAATAGTTCTTTTTCTTGACAGATCCCAGGCGAGACCTGAACCGGTGGGGCGCAGGTAGCCTTTAACAAGAGTGGTCATAGAACCATTGCTAACAGGCGTCTTGATGGCGCCGGTGCGAATCGTCAACAGGGCGGTGGTATCGACAATAATCGTGGTTGTATTGAGGACGGTTTGTTCGTTCTCCAAACAAGAGTAAATCTCGGCTTCATAGAGACGACGCGACCTGGTATTTTGGGCCGTTGAACGGACCTTAACGAAAATATTTTGCGGAGCGGGATTTACCTGTTCGATTGTGGGTACGTGAATTTTGATTGTCCTCAGAGCCTGTCCGGGTGCGAACAGCAACGAAAAATCGCTATCCGGTATTTTCTTTCTTCCGCTAACAATTGAGACCGCACCGTCGCGGATATTCTTTTGAGTGGGAAGCGCCTTCATGTAGCAAAGCGTCGTCTCAGCATCAAGGAGCGTTCCAAAAGAATAACCGATTCCCTGCGCTAATTCGCAGATGCGTAGTCCACCTGAATCACCGTCCGTCATGCCGAGGAGAAACTCGTTGCATTGAGGAGGTGATGCCGACCCGGCGGCAATCGAGGAGACCACGTCCGGGCGCCAAAATATATTCTCCACTGCGGCGCTCGCAATTGCCTCGAGGGTCGGTGGCTCACCGGAAATATTGTTAATTAGGCCTTTTCCTTTTGTGTTCGCCCTTGCGGCCGCGGCTTGGGCTGCCGATGGAAGTTTGGATATGCCTCTTTTTACGATTGTACCTACTTGCTTGATGGCGTTTGAAAACGACGAGCGGTGAATTGTTACCTGCTGGTCATCGGCGGATATGGAGGACGCGATGCCAAAAAATAGAAAAACGCCGATACTAAATGCGCAAATTATAAACCGGGCGATTGAGGAGAGCTTCCCTGACACTGTTCAATTATTCATTTCCGTAATTGTTTTGTACAGACTCTTTTGTTCCTCCCTTTATTGCACTTTCTACCGTGCACGGTGTTTTTTACGTACGGTGTTCTTTGCGTATGGTGTCCTTTTTCCTGTTGGAAGCGCGCTCGCAGCTGCTATCGAATATGTACTTTTATAGTCTAGCGGATTGCAGTATCTCTCAGGCAGAGGAATTTATGAGAAAATTTATCACGAAGGACTCATTTTCGCGATTTGTGGCGGTGTTCGGAGTACTTTTTTACTTTGGGCTCCACTGCGCGTGTGTCTGCGCCGATCCAGATATTTCCGATTATGAGCCCTTTACCACAACTCCCAAGGCGCCCCCAGAGCCAACGCCAGTTTATGTCGAGTCAGTCGATTCGCCAATCGAAGACCACGCGCCTGTTTTTGAACATCACGCCCCTGCGGCGGAGATCGGGAGAATTGGCGACAAAGAGGACATTCCATTTTTAACTCCATACCCTGGATCGGTTTTGATCGGCGGTGTTAGGAAATTAGGGCCGCTCGATCTGACTCTTTTGGCGACGCCAGGAACCGATGCTCCCGTCGCGGGATCGGCGGTTATTTCGCGAAACTATAACGGGCCAGAAGATCTCCCACGCGAGCAATTCATTCGCGACAATGTCAACGCGTTTACAAAGGCCGGATGGACCATTCGGTATGCCGCTAATGCCGGTCCAGCGAACGCGGTTGTTATTGCGCATTATGAAAAAAATTCGCTGGATGTCTGGGCCCGTCTTACCTGGAAAGAGGGGGGAAACCTTGCGTACGCGACGACCGACCCTTCGCCGGATGACTGGAAAACAATGTTAAAAACAACCTGCCGTCTGCCGCTTTATGGAATAATTTTCGATTTTAATAAAGCGTCGCTGCGCCCCGAGTCGGAGCCGGTACTTGAACGCGCGCTCCGTCTTTTGCAAGAGGACCGCGAGCTGGTGATCGAGATTCAGGGACATACGGATAACATCGGGAGTGATGAATACAACCTGAAGCTCTCGGAGGCTCGTGCAGAATCCGTGCGTACGTGGCTCATCGATCACCATATGGATGCAACTCGGCTCTCTTCCGCCGGGTATGGCAAGCGTGTTCCGGTTGCGGATAACGACACTGACTTTGGCCGCGCTAAAAATCGACGTGTTGAACTTAAACGTCGAGACTGTAAGCCGACACAGGAGGTTACGGGGGCATCCCATTAGACGGCGCGTAGCCGCTTAGCGGGTCATGAGCAACGGTTTGAACTATATTTTTGCTTGCGACATTTACCCAGTAGGTTCGGTGAGTAGTAAAATTGGTAGCCGCAAGCCCAACTTGAAGTGCGATTAGCCCTACATACTAGCAA
The DNA here is from genome assembly GCA_964435675.1 of uncultured Bdellovibrionales bacterium. Lineage (GTDB taxonomy): Bacteria > Bdellovibrionota_C > UBA2361 > UBA2361 > CAYTAW01 > CAYTAW01. The sequence goes on along the minus strand of CAYTAW010000046.1, from coordinate 609 downwards.
CAGTAAGCTGTTCCTGCCAAAATTTTGAGTTGGCTTCCGGGCTCAGTCGAGTGAAAACGCTGGTATCTCCCGCTCCACAGTCCTTACGCGTTCCGCTGGATACAAGTCCGACGAGCCAAAGTTTCTGCTCCCTCTCAAGAAATACCGGACCTCCGGAGTCGCCGATACATGAATTATGCCCAGTACCTTCGAAGTTAGCGCGCAAAAATTCATCGTCTACAGCTGATACCATCATGCTCCCGCCTCTCAGTTGCTCCATGGTAACCTTCTCTTCCTTTTTTGATGTAAGTCGGAAGCCATATACGTGTATGCGTTCACCGACAACTGGGACTACGGATGAGTCAAATTGGGCGGGAACCAGGGGTAAATTTACATCGAGGGTTAAGACGGCCACATCATGGTGAAAAACTTTGCCGTCAAAACGGAAAAGAGGGTGCGGTACAATTCCGACTGCCTTGTGTTCCTCCCCGCCCATAACTACTTTCCCAGAGAAAGTCATTTCCGTTATGCAATGGGCCGCCGTAAGTACTTTATTGGAGGCAATCAATACCCCAGAGCACTGAGATGGATTGCCTTCCTCATCGTAAAAGATGGTTTTAACGGTAGGAT
>CAYTAW010000045.1:0-12931 GCA_964435675.1 uncultured Bdellovibrionales bacterium | reverse complement strand
GCGTTATTTAGCTAAAAGTCACCTCCGGATTGGTCTTCAGCGAGACCTTGACTTCCTTTCGGCTAATGAACACGCGGTATTCCGACGGATCGCGACGGAACTCGCCTTCATTCCACGGGTCGATTGCGTCATCTTTGACGTATTCGATAGCTTCGGCCAACGTGGCGTGTTCCGAAAACTCGCCGTCACACTCATTATAGACGACAAAGCTTTCGCCGGGTTGAAGGTCCAGCTTCGTAACCGGCGGAGGCGTGTTGACGACGGCCAGAGCAGCTTCCAGTGCCTTAGACAAAGTGTCGGCGGAAATGCGCTAGCCGCATTCAGCAACGACGGTCAGGGCGGCGGCGAGGACGTTAGGCGAGATAGTCATTTTGAGTTCTTTCTGTGAAAAATGGAGTGCGGGCATTTATCGCAAACCCGCCAGCGTTAGTCAAGTCTTAGCTGACGCCAACGCCAAACCAGACCATGATCCCGTGAATGACGCCGATGGGGAAAGCGACGGCTCCGACGATCAGCAGCAGCCACAATGCGTGACTAATGCAGTAGACCACGTGGGTCACCCACGCGATGAAAGGCAGGACAAGCAGAAAAACTGCCACGAGAAGAGAAACCTGAGAACGCATATTTATTTCCTAGAGTTGATGTTTAGGGGAATAATAGGGGCTTTCGCCCCTATTATCAAGCGGCCAGATAGTCGCGGATCAGTTGCAGGGCGGGCTTGGGAGCCTTGTCCAGCCCGTCCAGATTGCCGGTGACCATCGTGGCGATTTCGGCCACGATATCGGCCTTGCTTTCGATCTTGCCACCGGCCTTCGTGGTGGCAACCTTCCGCTGATAGGCCAGACCCATGCGGCTGATCTTGGCGATGACCATGCGAGCCGTGAAGTCGGAACCGAACGAGACGGCCAGACGTTCAGCGACGGATTGGTTCAGAACCGGTTCCGCACGGATGGCGGCTTCCATCGCCGGGGTATACTTGGAAGCGTTCTTCTTTTCGGTAGCCATTGGAGGGGTAGTCCTTTCGTTTTTCGATGATTTGAATATAGGCGTTAGGCGGGATGAAGTCAAGCCGTTTCCAGCTTTTCCTCATAAAACTTGATGAAGCCTTGAGCGGTGGCGACCATGCCTTGCCAGTTGTGGCGCAGCTTGGCTTGTTCAGCCTGACCCAGACCCGAGAAGCGTTCGCCAACGGAAGCCAGCGAGGCTTGAGCGGCGGCGAGGTGATGTTGCCAGATGGCGAGGCGTTCGGTGGGGTTCATGTCTCTCTCTCTCCGTTTCCGATGATTATTTATACGTCCGCGTTAGAAGAAAGTCTAATCACAAAAACGTGATCAGAAAAGGCTTGACTTCCTATCTGAAGGGCTTATAGGAGCATTTTTGCTAAGTGCTTGTTTTTGTTCAATATTTTCCGGGGGCCCCAAAAAATCAATGATTTCAAGGGGTTAGCAATGTCAAGGGCTTTTTATCCCTGACATTGCTAAATCAAGCTTCGTGTCCTGCAATAAACAGAACCTCGTTGCTTTCATCGACCACGCGAATATCAGCATTCGGCCAATCTTCTTTAATCAATCTGGCGACGTTTCTTGAGTTAGGCAAGTTGTGCATCATGCAGATTTCTTATTCTCCTTCCATTACAAAGTAATGTGGCAGAACGTCATCCCTATTCGGGACAGGAAACTTAATCAGTTCAGCGGTTGCGTTCATATCGCAAATCTCCCTTTCTATTGCGAAAGTTAAAGAGAAACGAAAACCTGTTAAACAAGTATTCGTTCAAGTCGAGAGGATGAAGAGGCGGGGTTAACCCCCGCCTCTAAACACTCAAGTTGCAGCTTTTGAAATGCCGTCATCTTAGGCGGCCACAAAAGCCCCGGCGTTAGCCTTGAAATCCCGATAGTTATAAGGCGTCGGGTTCATGTATTCGCTGACGGGAGTATTCTTGACCAGAGCGGCGAGAATAGGCCGCTCATAATCGCGAGCGTCTTCTAGCGCGGTATGGGGTTCATCCGCAAGGCCAGCGCCTAGCAGAAACTTAGCCATAACGTCCGCTTTCGTTTGAATGCCGACGTGACCGTGAGCGGTTTTATTGCCGAAAAACCAGTTATCCAGAACAAACTGGCGATAAGCCTTAGTGTGGCCCCATTTTTGGGCCGCCGCGTGCCAGAGACAGAACGATTGCGAAAAATGGGTCAAGTCGATACCCGTATTTTCGCATTTGCCCTTATCAAAGGCGATGTTATACGCGGTCAAAACCGGCGAATAACGGGCATTGATCTTAGCCAAAAGGCTATTGATCGCCGCCGTGCTAGCGACCATGCGGCGACCATCCTTGACCATTTGGTCATACGCCGCGTAACGGCGAGGAAGGCTCGCCTTGCTGAACACGTCGCCAGCGTCGCCGAAAACGTGAAATAGAGGGTGATTTTCGCGGTCGCAGAAAGTTTCGGCCACCATGAAACCGCCTTCATAGTGGATATTGCCTTGTTTGTCGCAGACCACGACACCCATGTCCGCAACCTTTTCGGTTTGCGTCGTTTCGGTATCGACGATCAGGAAAAACTTCTTTTTAGCCATTGTGAGTTCCTTAGCCGCTTGATTGCGGTCACAGTCAGAATATAGGCGAGGCGAGCGGGCTTTGCAAGCCCTAAACGCTAGTAGCGATCAGAAAAAGCAGAACGCTATTCAGGAAAACCCCGATGGCATTAGACACGATATAAACCGCGTCTTGCTGGCGAATGGCTCGAACGAGATAAAACATCAGGCCAAGCCAAACCATGATGACCATCGAAGCGGGCGGCAGATCCGCACCATGACCGGACAGCCGACCGATCATTGACGGCAGGGTAGCGCCTTGCAGCAGGATAACGCCAATCCAGCCAAGCTGATTATTGAGGCCGCGAAAATGGGCCAGAACCTTTTCCATTATGTCTCTCCGTGGGCGGGTCGCCCTGACCTCTTGAATATAGGGAAATGACCTTAAAAACACAAATCACAAAAACGTGATCGCGCACGGTATTGACAAGCTATTGGCGGTGTGCTAAAATCGGCGCTATTTGGGTGTGACATATTCGCCACACCCGTAAGTCATTGATTTATAAGGAAAAAATCCGGGGGCCCCAAAAAGTAAGCAAAATCAATGACTTAGGGCGATCTACAGAGCACGATCATTAAGCCCGCCACGTGGGCACCCTATTTCATTTGTCAAGTGGTTACGGCCACCATTGCGCATTTTCTTTGCGTTGCTTCTCAGCCAGTTTAGCCGCGCGGTTGCGCTCTTTGCGGGCTTTTTCTAGCTTGTCGTATTCAGCCAATAGGGCCAGCTTCATTTGACGATTGGGAACCTTCACATAATCATTCGCACCTCGAACGATATGAAAAGTACGATATCCGAAGAAATAGTCGACACAGATACGCCAGTCATCTTTTCCGTTGCTGACATAATAATAATCATTCTCATCCATCATACGGTCTTGATTGATGTAAACGAAGCCGCCCATAAACACAGCAGCCGTTTTCGCACCGTTAGCGCGAAGATCATTCAAAACGTATTGTGAGAAGTGAATGCGTTGCATTTCGATTTCCTGTTTATACAGTTACCTTGAGGGACGATAACCTAACACAAAGGTTAGGCATTGTCATGATGCAGCACGACTTCGGGGCGCCCTGCACGGCTTGAATCCAGATATCGTCCCACAAGGTAACTGTAGGGGCTTTCACCCCTACAGCCAAGCCTTATTACGCAGCCAGAAAGTTGCGAATGGCTTGCAGAGCCGGCTTAGGAGCCTTCTCCAGACCATCCAGATTTCCGGTGACGAAGGTCGCGATTTCCTTGACCAGATCATCCTTGTGTTCGACCGGATCACCCGACTTGGTGACCTTGCCCTTGCGTTCGTAGGGCAGGCCCATACGGTTGATTTTGGCGATGACCGACCGGGCGGTGAAACCCGCGCCGAACTCGACAGCCAGAGCCTCCGCAGCGGCTTGGTTCAGCGGACCGAAGTCGCGGATGCGCTGTTCTTGAGCGGCCGAATATTTCGAGGCAGTCTTCTTAGTGGTAGCGGTAGTCATGGTGGTTAGTTTCCTTTTTCCGGGGGACACCGTGTCCCCTCTTGACCTTCATAATATAGCCGACCGCCTAACGAAGCGCAAGCCTTTATTTTATAAAGTTGATCACATGATTGTGATTTTACAAAGAAAAAGCGGATCGCTATAGGAGCAAATCCGCTAAGTCATTGATTTATAAGGAAAAAATCCGGGGGCCCCAAAAATTCAATGAATTCAAGGGGTTAGCAATGTCAAGAGGTTATTTAACCTTCCTCGTAACCTTCCGGCCGACCACAAAAGCCGCCGTTATGTTTGGCAGGATTGTATTCCTCCCACCACCAACCACATTGAGCATAATAATCTTCATAGAAAGAGTCTTCATCTTCCCATTCTTCATCATCAAAGCCCGGATCATAAGAATTGGCATGTTCCATACCAAACTCATGACAGTATTCATCCAGATTTTTTTCAGTAACATTATCCTCAAAGAGAACGAGTTCCTGAGTATCAGTGCCTACAGTATTAGCGTGAGCAAAAAAGACAATCTTTCTCATTAGTATTCTTCCATCAAGTATTCGACCTCATCGGCCATGTTGTTTTCGTTCATCCAGTCAATGATTTGCTGGCGTGTCGGCCCGTCGGCATAATCTGCGCTAATCCCTAGCGCAGACATACAGTAGTAAATGGTTGCTTGGACTGCGCCGGGATAATAATCGTTCCCGGCTACACAGACTTCACCATCCATTGCAGCCCTAGCATGGGCTTGCATCCAAAGGTTCCAGATGTCTTTATTTGTCATGGACAGTGATTTCCGTAAGATACCGTTCGATAAGAATACCGTCGGGGTAGTCCGCGGCGTATTTGCCGCCTTCATAGTCTAGCATAACCATAAAGTATTCGCCATCAATACTCTTGATGCGACCTTTATTGAAATGCTTGTTACCCTCTTTAACCCCGAGGGTTACAGTAACCCGATCACCGGGTTTAGGGCGACGTTTGCACATTACGCGACAAGCCTCCTGTTTTCCTTCGCAGCGTTGATGCAGATACCGCCAGCGGCGGAGATAGCGGCAATAACCTTCAAGTTATCATCAAACATGATGATCCCGGCGTCTCGGATCGACTTATAGCCCTGAGCCTGAACGTATTCCGTCAGAAGCTGAACCTTCATAGCGCCGTCCGGGCGATTGTCGTTTTCACCTTCGCGGGACAGAAACCCGTCAAAGGGAAGGTCATTCTTGACGATAAAAGCCATATCGTGTTCGGTCACGACGCGAGCCGTGCAAATCACGATATGATGACCGGCGGCCTTCATTGCGCGCATCGACTTGGCGAGCGGCAAGAGGCTATCTTGCATGATCTTTTCGCGAGTGCAGTTAGCCCGCCAATGGGCAAGATCAATCGAGCCGTCCGGCTTATTCAGGTGGCGGTGGCTGCTGTCGATGACGGTTCCGTCAAGATCAAAAACGACGATTTGCATGGCTTCATTCCCTTGTGTTCCTATAAGATAGGCGATTACGTCTGCCGCGTCAACATATTTCTGATCACAAAAATGTGAGTTGACATCCGGTGGTTTTGCTTCTATTGGAGTCATATAGTTAAGTCATTGAATTCATTGAGAAATTTGCGGGGGCCCCAAAAATTCAATGAATTCAAGGGGTTATGAAAGTCAATGCCTAATTTGCCTCGACGTCCAATCTTCTTCGGTTTCGTCAAGGCTATGGGCCTCTCCGATAGTCATCCACAGATCAAGTGCAGAACAGCCGAAAAGATCCTCAATCATTGCTTCCAGCGCGGCAGTATTTTTGCGAAGATCAACGACGTAATCCTCGCAATAGTCTTTCATGCCGTCAACATAGTTCGCATGAGAACGAACCAGATCGAGCATTTGTCGGGGAGTTTTCTTGCACATTATTGTGTCAGCCTCTTGACGGTGGCCCGATGCTTCTCTACCTCTCTACCATACCACGCATCATAAGCCTTAATCAAGGCTTTTTTCTGGATTTTCGTGGGTTTGATGCGATAAACCCTACCTGCATCCCAAACTTCCACCGAAACAACGGTGGTCAATCCTAGAAACCAATCAGGATTAACCGACAGGCTCCAATCCTGATATTGATTGTAATCCTTGTTGAAAATCGCTGGAAGAAAAGTGAAACCCTTCTCAAAATAGATCGGCGAGGTTTGATCGTTCACGTTGTCCGTGTTGATCTCTTCGATGATTTGATCAATCTTGTTCATTACAGCTTCCTCAAGATAAAAAGAATAGCGAAAATGAAGATGATCTTTTTTACGAGCGAACCCATTTTCCGTCCACCTTCTGCCAGTTGTATTTACGAGCCGCCGCCTTAAAGCGTTCAATGTCTGCCATAGCACGGGCGACAGCTTGCTCTTTCGTTTCCACCTTCATAATCTCGTGAAGGCTTTCGTTCAGGGTCATCGGCTTGTTCATGTATTTAACTTAGTCCTTTGAAATGCCCATGTCAACAAGGTATTCGATCACATATTGTTACAGGTCGACGGCGCGGCTAAGTCATTGAAATCATTGAGTTTTTTCGAGCTGCCCAAAATATCTAATGATATCAAGGGCTTAGGTTTGTCAACCCTCAAACCATCTTTCTTCTAGGAAATAACAATGCACGATCGTGTGAATGAGTATCCATAGAATAAGCCAAGGCGAGAAGTCTTGGTCGGGCGCAAAGAACGCATAGTATCCGAGCACGAATACCATTCCACCCACAAGAGGATGAGTAAAAGCCGAGATATAAAAGATTGCTTTCTTGATAGTCATGCAACCAAATCCTCTGGTTCTTGCTTGAACGTGCGAACCTTCGCCTCGCCCGAGTTCATGAGTTTGTTTTGCAGGGTCAACGCTTCTTGCGCTGTCAGATCGACCGCGACAGAACGCCAAGGCCGACCGAACAACGTGTCAACGCGAACCTGAACCGTGTATTTATTCATGACGCTATCTCCTAGCAAGCGGGGTCAGTGACAACCGGGGTAGCACCCCGGAACATAATGTTACCATGATGCAGGTCACTAGTCCAGCCCGATTGTTGCAGCAGGGTGATAACAGCCAACAATTCCTTATTGGGAACAAGGAACGGATTACGACTGCTACGGCTACGCAAAGCCTGCGCAAAGTAATCTTTAGTATCGTAGGTGTCAATCCCTTCGGGAGCTTCCATGCTCAACCGCTCAAGAATATAAACACGCTTACCACCCCACACCCCGGTCCACAAAATGCGGGGTAGATAGGGATTGCCTTTCATTTCTTTGCATTTTTCAGCAAAGCGAGCATAGCCATCATCACTGTTTTGAATGATCTTCAAAACCTTGTTCGGGCCAAGTGCGTATACCTTGGCATACATACCTTCGCCCAGCAGTTTCATTCCTGAAACTGCCTCGAAAGTAGCGAGTTCACAGACCCAACGATCGTCGTAATCGTGACGCAGAGTATCAAAAATGATATGTCGTTTCATGTCGCCGCTATAGTAGTTTTCTACGGCGGCCCGTGCTTCACCTAGAGTGAACGTGCGTTCAACCTTATTAGCCTCGATTTGTTCGCGAACGTCAGTCATAGTCGACATGGCTTTGATCCCTTGATGTAGGACCACCTTAGTCGCAAAGAAAAACGAAATCAAGCGAAAAATAAATAAAAAAATCTGCTTGACAAGGGGCGGTTATTAGACTATACTTTTGGCACCCCGGCTCGCCCCACCCTCACGGCCTAATTTTGGTTAAATACTTGACTTTGAGAGCCTTTTACAAAACAGATTAATTTGGGTTAAATTACACCTTTTGAGAGCCTTTTACCAAACTGAACCCAATTCAACCCAATTGCACCTGAGACACTCAATTATACCCACTTTAACCCAATTTTACATAAGAGTCAAGTCTTTTTTCGACCGACACTGAGAATTTATTTCTTGACAATCACCCCCAAATCGACTATACTGCGAATATGACATTAACTAAGATAACTCCAGAAGGTTTTGACCTCGCCAATGCTTATCTCATACACGGGAGCGTAGCAGAAGTTTCGAGGCACCTTGCGATTCCTGAGCATGTAGTAGCTAAAACTCTGCAAACTGCAGAAGTGAAACGCTATCTGGATTCAGCTTATCTTGACATGGGATACCGAAACCGTAATAAACTGGGCGCGCTTCTAGACAAGATGATCGACGCCAAAATTGCTGAGGCAGAAGAGACGGGCGAGTATACAAAGAAAGACCTTCTAGAACTCATTACCCTGGCACATAAGATGCGTATGGACGAGATTAAGGCCGATAAGGCTGCTGAAGGTACCACGACTGTGAACGTAGCTAACTTCACAGGTGGCGAACAATACAATAAGCTAATGAGCACATTGCTAGAGCCTAGAGCATGACGAAGACCGCAGAAGAAATTATCCATGAACAAGTAGAAGCAGCGAAGAAAGCTGGCAAGGAATACCAGGGTCGTACTAGTGAGTACGTACAGACTCATGATGACGAGATTCCTACTCATGAAAATGAGAAGCCTGAGCACCGATCTGAGGCACCGAATACCACTCCACCTTCGGAGGACTAAATGCCAGAAGTGCTCAAGGTAAGCGCTGAATCCGAACGACGTTCTGATTCTCGCAGAGATTGGGCCCTGCTAGTTGTTAGCGCCGGCGGCATGGCAATGACCGTGTTCGCCGGCTTTGCTTTATGGTTAGTGAGTGGTAACGCTAAATACGCTTTCTGGATGGGAGTGTTAGCAATGGCCCAAATAGCAATAATTTTCACTGGTATATTGGGGCTTCTTGTGAAGCGTCGTCTATCACTGAGTAAGAGTGAATTTAAAGTAAGCGACTTCGACGACCTTGTTCCTCGTAAGGACGCTAGTGAAGCAGTCCAGGAGGCGGTAGAGCAGCTACCGAGCGTTGTAGATGGCAGTACTGATAAGTCGAGCTGATGTAGTAGATACCCATATTGTCGAGGATTTACCTGGGCGATTTTTGAAATTACCAATAAGTCGTTATTTGGAAGTGATTGGAGTCGATCCTTTGCCTTCGCAGATTGCTTTGGTAAATGCTGTGAACAAATATAGATTTGTATGTGCAGCGTTGTCGCGTCGACAGGGCAAGACATATATTGCGAATATAATTGGACAAGTAGTATCTCTGGTACCTGGGTCTTCGATTTTGATTATGTCGCCGAACTATTCGTTGTCACAGATTTCGTGGGATTTACAGCGTCAACTGATTAAGCAGAATAAGCTTGAGACTGTTGTAGATAATAAGAAAGACAAGGTGTTAGAGTTATCGAATGGTTCGACTGTTCGTATGGGTTCGATCAATCAAGTTGACTCGTCTGTGGGCCGCTCGTATGATCTGATCATATTCGACGAGGCCGCTCTAGTTGATGGGCGTGATGCTTTTGAACGTGCATTGAGACCAACATTGGATAGACCAGGTGCTAGAGCTATATTCATCTCGACACCGCGTGGTAAGACGAATTGGTTTGCTGAGTATTTTGAACGCGGCTTTAGTGACGAGTTTCCTGAATGGTGTTCGATTAAGGCGACTTATAAAGATAATCCGCGGATGTCCGAAGAGGACATAGCTGAAGCACGTCGAACAATGTCAGAAGCTTTGTTTAGACAGGAATATGAAGCCGACTTTAATACTTATGAAGGTAAGATTTGGAACCTGTTAGATAAGCATGTAATTGGTCATCCTGATTGTCCTCTAAGTGAAGAAGATGTACCAGATCGTTCTAAAATGGATATCATTGGTGGGCTGGACATGGGTTACCGCGACCATACGGCTTTCGTAATTGTCGGATATGATTTTGAACGTGAACTATTCTTTATTCTTGACGAATACTTAGAGAACGAGAAAGTAACGAGTGTTTATGCTGCTGATATTAAGCGTGTAATGGCACCTTGGGACCCTGACTTTATCTTTATTGATGCTGGTGCTGCACAGACTAAAGCGGACTTAGCATATGACTATGATATTGCGACTACTAGTGCGAAAAAGTCGTTACTAGATGGTATTGGTTACGTAGCTTCGTTAGTTGATAATGATCAAATCTACGTTATGCCACATTGTGTGGGAGTTCTATCGGCCTTTGATGGTTATGCGTGGGACCCAAATCTGAATCTTATTAAGGAGAAACCATTACATAATCACGCATCTCATATGGCTGATGCCTTGAGATATGCTTTATATAGCCACGTACAATCCGTGGGAATTGGCTGATATATGAGCCAAGCGGGCGGGTAAAAGCTATGGAACTAGCTGCCCAGACTCTGACTTATAATGCATCTATAGCTTTAGGTGCCTCTACTAAAACAATTACAAAAACAGGCATTGCAGGCGTAAAGAAAGACGATTCTTTAATAGTAATTAGTCCTTCCACTTTAGCCGATGGTTATGCCGTTGTTGGAGCTACTGCTACAGCTGACGGAACTATTGCCTATAAGGTCATGCATCCAAGTTTAGCTATTAATGGAACTTTCTCAATAGTAGTTAGAACCTTAGTACTAAAATCAGGAACATAAATGGCAGTAACTTACACATTTGAAGTTGGTGAAACTATTCGTATTCCTCTGTTAATCACAGATGGAAATAAGAACTTAGTTTCCAATGTTCGTGCCAATCTAAAACTAACGATTGGTAATAAGCAAACTCCTCCCCTAACTACACCCCCTTCAGCCGTGTTTAATGTATTAGACTCTCAAGAAGGCTGGATACTTGAAGTTCCCGCGTCTGTTACAGCAACACTAAAGCCAGGTTTATATGTTGTTAACGCTGCACTTGAAGTAACAGGTACGACTATCGTAACTGATCCTTCGTATATTAAGTTAGGTGGAAGTACTACTATATGATTATTATTGAGTGGGGGCAATATGTGCCTCCAGTCATTTTACAGTGGGGAGTCCTGGCAGACCCCGAACAAGCTGAGCAAGCTCAAAATACAGAAACCCCTATCGCGGTGTTAATCGCGACAAGTGGAACAGCTGCGGCCGTCGAATGGACGCATAGAGAATGGTAAATGGCAACAGTTAAGTTCCACAAGGTAACTACACTTCCTGGCACACTGGAAGCAGATAGTGTCTACTTTGTACAGAACGGTGCGTATGCAGAAACTTATATTACAAATGCATCAGGCACTGCAAAATCTGTAGGTAACTCTACAATGATCAATGCATTGGCCACAGCAGCAGCAAACGCAGCTGTAGCGGCAATGAATACGATCGAAATCGTAGCAGATATCGCAGCTAGAAATACGCTAACAGCGGCAGCTGCAACAAACAAGTTAGTTCTTGTCAGTGATGCTACTGGAGATTCTTCAGTAGCTTCTGGTGCAGCATTATACGTCTTTAATAAGACAGCAAATACTACAACCAAAATTGCTGAATATGAGTCTATGGATGTTGTTCTTACTTGGGCAGCAATTCAAGGTAAACCTACTTCTGCACCCTCTCTGATTGATGATGCTGTAACAAAGAGACACACTCACGCAAACAAGACAGTTCTAGATGCTTTAGGCGATACAGATGGATCATTAACTTATAATGGTAACAACGTATCTAGTGTATGGAGCACTAATAACTGGTAATGTCAGACGTAGTTCACTTTCACAAATACGTAGCGACCCTTCCTAATACTTTAGAGGCTAACGCAATCTATTATGTACGTGTAGGTGATGGGTTCGATATATATGTAACTAATTCATCCGGAACGATTGTAGCTAAAAAGCTAAATCCAATTATAGATGAATGGCAATATGCTTTTGATGTAGCCGGTTTAAGCGAGCTATATGATTTAGTCAAGTAGGGGCTCGCTCCTAAAAGGAAATAATAAATGGCATCAGCACAAAATGCATTACAAGATCTAATTGATGCGCTAGTAGCTGTTATGGCTACAGTACCACCAGGTGATTCAGAGTCTAAACGAGCCGTTTTACTTAGTAATGCAATTGCAACATTAAGTAATACTACTACTTTAGAAGCTGAAATTCTGGCTACTATTAACGCTTTAATTGCAAACTTTAATACTGCTTCGGGTAATAACACTACTGCTATTAATAATGCAGTAACCGCTCTAAATACTGCCAAACAGGCTATGTTAGACTCTGTTACTACCATTACTACAACAAATACTAACGTAAGTTCTATTAAGGGTACTGTTGAAGGCACTTCCGCAAATGTTACAGGACTAGTTGCTAGAAAGCCGCAAGGTTTGGCTATGTCTGTAGGTATTCCTTCAACAGTTCTATCTCTGCCTTCTTCAGGCCAAAATTCTTATTATGCTTATGCGTTAAGCGTTACGCCAGCAATTTATGATAAAAGAGTTAGCGGTGGTAGATTGATTAATTTTAATTTTGGTCATACAAGAAGTGCGTACAATTCTCAAGGGGAGCGTTGTATTAGATATCACGCCGCGGGGGTAACTACTACTCAATGGGCTCCAGGATTTGGATCATCTCGAGGAGTGTGTAAATTCGATTATCTACTACCTTTAGCTTTAAGCGCTGCAGATTCTACTACTAAAGCTACTTATATCAATTTCGAAGCTTTAAGTTTAGATGGTAATAGTTATCCACAATACTGGAATACCTGTTATACTAGAAATGAGAATGCTTGGAATACTCAAAATACAATCAGTGGTGGTAGTGTTCCAAGAATAGCTTGGTTTGCTTACGATAAAACTAATAAAACTTTTGTTTATCTTCCCTACAATAATGCTGCTGCAACAGACTCTTTAGGACAACCTCCTTCAAATAACCCTATTTATGAATTATTTGCTGATGGGTCTGTGAGAACAGTTTCCGGTTATACAGGTTGGACAGGATATTTACAGTACGTATTAGGCTCTCCTTCTAGATTTGTAATATTATCATTGGGTGCAAAT
>CAYTAW010000044.1:2643-12979 GCA_964435675.1 uncultured Bdellovibrionales bacterium | reverse complement strand
GAGAATCCCCAAAACGCGCGCGAGACAATGTAGCCAACGGGAGAATAGAGCGCCCATTGATCGTGAGTGACGTAGATTCTTAACCCCTCTAGCAGGAATCCTTGAACAACCAAAAGTATTAAGCTTCCAATAAGGAGCGCATCGGCAGGACGATTGTGCACTAAATCTGCATGCTCGATATAGCGGCGGTGAGCAAAGAGGAGACATCCGACCAGGAGCCCAAGACCAAATACATCGCTTAAAATTGTAATCGCTAAATAGAATTGGCCACGATAGATGTGTATACCCAAATCATGATCGATAAATACCATCGTGGTGGTGAAGAGCAGGACCAAAAAGCCGAAATAGACCAAAGTGTGAGCGGCCGCCGCAAAACGCTGCTTAACCACGCCGCGCTGAAAAAGTCCCCATTGGTAGAGGTCGAGAAATCGTAAGATGGGGAAGCCTCGATGCTCGGGGGAAGGCTTACCGCTCAGTACCAGTTCTCCGTGTCGCAAAACCCCGATTAGCCCGATCACAACAGCCAAAGCCAGTAATCCATATAGGGCAATTACATTTCCAAGGGATGAGACGTTCCAAAGAATTTCACGGGTAGGATTCATATAGATTCCGATAAGTTGCTAGGGAGCCAAGCTCCGAATAACAGGAATTAACCGCAGGAAAGCGCAAACATCACGTGAGTCCCGCAGCGGATAGTCGAAGCTAGCACAATAATTGTTTGATTTTAAGGGGTTATCTTTGCATTTTTGCTGTTTTCCGTTTTTTATTTGACAATATATTAGGGCAGGCCTCAAACTGATAGGGTAGCTATGAATGCTGAAGTTGCCTCTCTTAACGTATTCTCGCACCAAGAGGCGAAAATCATAAAAATCGAGTTTTTTATCCTTTCCTTGACGTCAATCACCACTTTTCATTCAACGCTCGGCGAAAACGCCGACCTAGCATCTGGCCGATTCGCCTCCCAAGGTCTCTAATTCTATGGATAGCCATCAGCGAGTAATTTGGTTCTCCGTCGGTCTCCCGTGTCTCATACTTTTATATCTTTTTTTCCTGGTCTCGATTGCCAGTATTAACCGTACGCGTGGCCGCAAACTGCGAGAGATTGCCAAGGCTAGCGGCAAGAGTCCACTGCACGCGCGCCTTATCCTGTTGAAAGCCGAGCAATTCTTGCATTCGCTGCATGCCGGATTATTGCTGGTGGCGATGCTTACAGGGTACGTGGTGATTCGTTTAGCCGGATCCGAGGGTGTTTGGGGCTGGATTGTCAGCAGCTTTACCAACATAGCCGCGCATGTCGTCGTCCTTACGATGCTCAAGGCGCTTTTTTTCTTTTCGATTTCCGCAATTGCGCTGGTATTCGTCCAGCTTACCAAAGCGGTTGCGTATGCGGCGCCGGAGACGGTGCTGCTGATCATCGCTCGGCCGATTCTTTTATCTCACCGCCTGCTTTCGCCCATCGTAACCCCGGTGCGCGTCGTTTCGCGGATGGTGCTTTCACTCTTTAACATTGGACTTCCGCTTGAGTTCGAACGGCCAATGTCGGCTGAAGAGCTAACCGAAATGGTCGAACTGAGCACTAAAGCCGGCGAGATTGAGGAAGACGAACAGGAGATGATTGAAAGCGTTTTCTTATTCTCCGATACGGTAGTCGAAGAAGTGATGACCCCGCGAGGTGATATCGCAGCAGTTTCGATTGACGCCACATTCGACGAAGTGATTGAGATTTGTAAAACAGAGGGTTTTTCGCGGCTTGTGGTAACTGGAAAAGATCTCGACGACGTCAAGGGAGTACTGCTGGCGAAAGATCTTTTTGCTTGGCTGACGCGCGATAGAAACACGTTTTCGGTGCAGCGAGTGCTGCGCAGGGCTTTCTTCGTTCAGCACTCAAGAAAAATTGACGAACTGCTCAAGGATCTGCGCCGTGAAAAGGTGCATTTGGCCATAGTTCTCGATGAGCACGGTGGAGTTGACGGCATCGTCACGGTTGAGGATCTGGTTGAGGAACTAGTCGGCGAAATCGCTGATGAGTTCGATCACGGTGAAGTGACGCACGATGTTCCGGTCGATCGCGACGATATGCTGGTAGACGGCAGCCTATCGATAGATGATTTTAACAGCCGCTACAACCTGTCTCTCCCGACCGGGGAATACGACACGATCGCTGGATTCATGCTTTCGGTGATGGGCCGGATTCCTAAATTGCATGAATCGGTCTGTCACAGCGGGCTGTTGTTGACCGCCGAAGAGATTGAACAGAATCGTGTCACCCAGATCCGCGTTCAGCGCGGGTTAGAAGAAGCCAAATCCGATTTTACTGACGAGGGAGTGCACGCTAGTTCATCCACGGAACTCGCTGATAAGACTGATATAATTTCCGAGGACGGCGAATATAGAGAAACGCCGCGAATGCGAATCTCAGGCAGCAAGTAACTCATCATATTTAGTGGGAAGCTGGAATTTCGGATTGCGACTGAGCGGCCGCTCAGTCGGCGCGTACCCGATCTTTTTGCCGGCGCAGTTTTTCCCCCACAGTTAACTCTATTAGGAAGCGAGCAAGGCATGACCACAGAAACGACGTCCACCACGACCGAGGTTCAAGAGCCCTCAACCGAGAATACAGCAACTGCTAAGCCGGGCGAAGGTCCGATAGCTATACAAACCGGCGCGAAACCCGCCCCAGGTGATGTCAGCGCCAGCACGATCGCGCGCATGATGGGCATGGCCACCGCCGCCGAGTTTCGCGTGCTCGAAGGAAAAGTCGATCTTCTTTCGACTAAATTGAATTCAGTGACTGGAAAGCTCGAGCGTATCGTCAGTTCGTTGGCGAACCTTCCATCGGGAAGCGACCTCGAGCGTATCGACGTACAAATTTCCTCGCTGCGCACCGCGCTTAACGACGCGTTGAGCACGCTTAGTCAAACGCTAGACGACGGCATCAAGAAGATGCATAAGACCCAAAAAGAAATGGGAGAGGAGAAATAAATGACTAAGCGCCCGTACACTGAACACGAAATTGAAATTGAGCCGCGCTCCAAGCGTGAATTTCCGGCGGGATCAGCCACACCGACTAAGGCGCGTCTTAAAACGTATACGCTCGATCTGCGCATACACAGTCCGGTCGCACTAGGCCATTTCGGTATGGACGGTGTCGATACGATTCCAGCGCTTGTACGGCTTGCCAAGAATAAGGGTCTCGACGTAATTGCTGTTACTGATTTCTATAACGGAGACTCGGTCGATCGCGTTAAAAGTGCCGCTTCGAATTGCGAATTGATCGTGATTCCGGGAGTGGATATCCGCGCTTCAATTAAGGAATGCAACGATATTCAGCTCACCTGCTTGTTTCCAGAAGCTATTACGACCGCGAATGTCGAGCAGTTTCTTGCCGACCTGCATGTTCCCGCGGCTGCGAAAGGCCGGCGCGATTTTATCGTCCCGCTCGAGCTCGCTGAAATTTTGAAGGTCGTCGATGCGCATGGCGGCGCGTGCTTTCCGAGCCGCATGGACAAAACGCCGGCGCGTATGGGAGCGATCCCCAGTTTGGTTGAAACGTACGGCTTTCGCGCGTTCGATCTTGCGTATACAGACAGCTCGCGCTTTTTCGAGCTGCGCTGGCCTAAAACCAAGTTCAATCTTTTTAGCTTTTCAAACGCAAACGCATTGGCTCAAGTTGGCAGCAGAAGCGCGCGCGTAAAACTCGATACGCCGAATTATCAGTCACTGAGTCAGCTCGTTCGCAGAGCGCATTAGCGTCGCGCTCGCTGTCAGCGCATCGGGTCTTTTCATCCACGGCTCCTTCCAGGTATGGTTGTAAATGCGATCCAATTCGCGCTCATATCCAGGAGACGGAGCAATGATTATCAAACAAGAGACCGCAGAGATCGATACGCCGAGCGGGCGAATGAGAACATATATTTATCGGCCTGTCGCCTCGGGAAAATATCCTGGTCTGACTCTGTTCTCCGAAATATTTCAACGCACGTCGCCGATTGAACGCACGGCAATGTACTATGCCGGACACGGCTTTATTGTGGCGGTGCCCGAGATCTTTCACGAACTTGAAAAGCCGGGAGAAGTACTGGCGTATGACCAAGGCGGCGCGGACCGCGGCAATTTTGATAAAGTAAATAAAACGCTCGAGTCGTACGACAGCGACGCCCGCGCCGTGATCGCGTTTTTGTCCAGTCATCCGCAGTGCACCGGCAAGCTCGGCTCAATCGGCATCTGCATCGGAGGCCACCTTTCATTTCGCTGCGCAATGAACCGCGAGGTGCTCGCGGCTGTATGTTTTTATGCAACCGATATTCATAAGCGCGGCCTCGGTTTGGGCATGAATGACGATTCGCTGGAGCGCATTAAGGATATCCGCGGAGAATTAATGATGGTTTGGGGACGGCAAGATCCGCATATTCCGACCGAGGGGCGCCAGTTAATTTATCAACGTCTCACCGAAGCGGGAGCGCACTTTACCTGGCATGAATTCAACGGCGCGCACGCCTTCTTGCGGGATGAGGGGCCGCGCTACGATCCCGAACTGGCTGGCATGTGTTACCGAATGAGCATCGATCTTTTCCGGCGTAAGCTTGGGGATGGTGATATGATGGTAGAACGGGCGCCAACGGGCTCGGGCGAGACGAAACATTAGGCGCAAAGTAAAACTTGATGAGCGAGAGCGGAAACGCCGAATTGCAACCGGGCGAAAACGTATCGTGGTTCATTCTTGTCGCTGCATTTGCCGGTATTTTTGCGGCTTTTAATCCAAACGAAAGTTTTTGGCTGGATGAAACGATCACCGCATGGATCGCCGCTTCGCCGTGGAGTTCGATCGCCGAACGAGTCTTTGCCTATCAAGCTCAGTCGCCGCTCTACTATTGGCTTGCGGGATTCATCGCGCACTATTTGGGGAATGCTGAGTGGCTTTTCCGTTCTCCATCGTGGCTTGCCGCAATTGGCTCTTTGATTTTCCTCTATAAAATAGCTTTGCGGGGGTTAAGCACAGCAGCGGCGCGCAGCGCGATGCTGTTACTGATCGCGCACACCGAGTTTCAGCGCGCGTTGATTAGTGCGCGGCCCTACAGCCTTGCGCTGTTTTTCGCGCTCGGTGCCGTACATTATTTTCTCGTCTGGTGTGATACGTCGAAAAAACGCGAGCTCGCATATGCGGTGTCGTTTTCTCTCGTCGCGTATTATTTGCACTACCTGGTTGTATTTTCACTTGCACCGTTGCTCGCTGTTATCTTTCTGACGAGCCCGCGGCGCAGTGACCTTTTGATTCCCGCGTTGACGGCAGCATCGTTCTCATTTTTGATGATGATACCCGGATTTCTTCACTTACGCGAAATCAGCCTTCTCGTCCACGATTACTCGTTCGCTCCGCAGATTAATCTCCAAAGTTTTTTGCTGCTTTTCATCCCACCGAATTTGGCGGTGACCTTCTGTATGGCTCTTGCGCTTGTATACGCCTTTTACGCCGGACTTCACCGCCCGGTACGGGGCGAGGATTCTCTTTTTGTGCGCCGGGCTCTCGCCTGGACAATCATTCCGCCGCTCGTTATTGGAACAATCTCTTTAATTACTGGACATTCGATTATTGTTGGGCGCTATGCGCTCCTTTCGTCGGCGGGTGTCGCTCTCGTCGGCGGATGGCTCGTCGAAAAATTAGTGATCAAAGGCGACAGAAATGCCTTTTGCATGATTTTCGCCTTCATAGCGCTCTTTATTCATCAATGGAAGTTTGAGGACTGGCGCGCTATGGCGCGATACGTAGAGGAGCGCGGCGCCACCGAACCGCTGATTCTGCTTCACTCAGGTATGAGCGAGGCAGAGCACCCTCGCTGGCTGCTCGATCAACAGTCTGCCGAATATTTAACGGCACCGCTCCGCGTGTACCATGTGCCTGGAACCATAGTACCCATTCCGCGTGACCTGGGGAGTAATGAGCACTATCTAAGACGTATCACTGACGTATTGAAAGTGCGCCCGGGGAATGTCTTTGTCGTTAACTTACGCAGTGCAAAAGAGTATGGGCGCGCTGAGAAATCTTCTGTGCTGGAGAGGTATCAAGCCATACTAAAGCCCGCCGGGTTTATTCCGGGACTGTATTGGAATAGGGGCCTGCTTGAAGTGCTCGAAGTAAAGCGGCCCGAGCCTCTCGGCGATTAGCGATTTTCGGGAAGCGGTGCGCATGTTTTTTCAAGGTCGGTGACGAATCTGCTATCGAGACCCTCGCCACCGAGCTTTTTAGATGCGGCGGCCTCATTCAGCGCTGCAGCGCAGTCTTGTTCAAAAAACAGAAGCACGGCTATACGAGCGTGCGGTAACGATGCTTGGGGCGCTGCGGCGAGCGCTTCTTGATATAATTTTTTCGCTTCAGCGAGCTTTGGTCGGGGATCAACATTGCTCTTTGCCGCGGCACGAAATGCCGACTGCTGCAAACAGAAGCCGGCGTCACTTAAAAACCTAAAATCTTTACGGCTAAATCCCAGCCCGGCTGCAAAGAGCCGCTCTGCGCGTGGATAGTCGCCCTTTACCGCGGTGGCAGTGCCGAGTCCCCAGTATAGGCGATAGTCGTCCGGAGTCAGGAGATAGGCCTGATTAAACCGCTTAATTGCTGTCGCTAGATCTCGGCTATCGAGGGCCTGCCATCCCTGATTGATTAACTGGTTTGCGGCTGCAATCTTTCCGCCCGGGGACTTCTCGGCCTCTTCGATAAACGTTTTGTCGGCCTCAATTAACGCGGGGGGTTTTTTGACCCCTTCATAGAGCGGGACTTCATTGGAATTCGTCTGCGCGCAGAGGGTATCCGCCAAAAAGATCGGCGCAGCAACAAGTGCGGTGAATAAGAGAGAGGGTATTCGCATAAGCCAGATTTAAATCGTTAGCTCAACAGCTGTCCTGTAGATATCACAGCCATGCAAACAAGGGCACAGAAAAAGAAAGCTTGTACGGTGTTGTTTTGTAGAGCTCATTAATCATCAGCCAAATGAAGTTGACGAGTGGCGCGTAAAATTAGCGCTCGGCCCGCAGTAAGGCATTATCTATCAGTCGGGTGCTTCCGACGCGTCCGGCGACCAACGCTACCATGGTATTGACCGGTACATGAAGCTCCGTAAGCGTGAAAGGATCGACAATCACCGCGTAGTCAATTTTGATTGAGGCCTGCTGGTCGAGACGTCGGGTCAAGATCGATCGTAGCGTGTCGGGCAGGCGTTCTCCTCCCGCAAATGCATTTTCCACATCGCGCAGCGCTTGTGAAAGACAGAGGCCGCTTTCACGCTCCGAAGCCGAGAGGTAGGCATTGCGGCTGCTCAACGCCAATCCGTCGGTGTCGCGAATAATCGGACAGGTGATGATTTCAACCGGCATGTTCAGCTCTGAAACCATGCGCCGTAAAATCAATTGCTGCTGAAAGTCTTTTTGCCCAAAGTAGGCGCGATCACAGCCGACAATCTGGAACAATTTTGCCACCACGGTCGTAACTCCGCGGAAGTGACCGGGACGAATTGCCCCCTCCCAGAGGTCTGACAGACCGGCAACTTCGACATATGTTTTAGCGTCTGGCTGATACATCTCCTCGGTTGAAGGATAAAAAACCAAGTCGGCTCCGGCTTCTTTGCATGTAGCCAAATCTGCCTCGCGTGGACGCGGATAGCGGCTCAAATCTTCGTTGGCGCCAAACTGCGTCGGATTAACGAAAATGCTGACAACGGTGTAGGAGCACTCATTGCGCGATGCATTTACCAAACTTATGTGACCGGCGTGCAAGGCACCCATCGTCGGAACGAAGCCGACCGAGTGGCCGCTGCGCTTTACGTCTGCAATGACGCTACGGATTTCGGAGATACGATCGACAACAAGCATGGAACACATTTAGATACATCTTTTCGAAGTACCATACTTACTACGGTGATCCGGCGCAAGGAAAGTAGGATACCATTACGTTCGAAAAGAAATAGAAACTACTTCGAGGATGGAGCAAAATTACACCCGGAGTCTATTAGCGATACCGTTGGCTCGCTTTAAAGAGCGTGTAGTTTATATCACTCAGTGCCGGCGTGGTTCCGAGCGCTTCATCGTAGCCAATTACGGCATTACCAATGATGTTTACCGTTCCCGCTCGATATGCGCCATAGAACGGGAAGTTGCCGTTATGCCTAATCGTGGAATTCGGCGTCGCGATAAATACGCCGTTCATCGTGGCGGTGCCGTTCAACGTAAAGTCGACGTCCGTCGTTAGATTGACTTCGATCTGATTTGGAGCGAGGTTCGTCGCCACGAATTGATTTCCGTTAAGCTGACCGCCAGCGAAATTATCCACATACAATGTATATTTGTGGTTTGGACCAACTGTTTGAAATTTTATGGTCGAGTTGCTGTTGTTTTGCAGATTCAAGTTGCGGATGTAGTAGGGTTGATCGGCTGTCGTAAATATAATTGATTTGTTCGATCCGACGGTGATATCTCTGATGCACTGCTGCGCGAGCGACGAGCCGGACGTAATTGCTGTTGGTGACGCGGCATTACTGCCGGTGCGGTCGAACGCAGAGCTGTTAGCGGTGCTTCCGCAACGGCTGGTCCAGTTCGGATTAGCAGGTAGGGCATAGGTTACGCATCCTGTTCCTGCGCATTGCGATCCAGAGACGGATCCGCCATTGGAAATAGTAATGCCGTTATTCACATTTGTATACACATTGCCGTGTATTGCACTTTTAATAGTGATGTTACTTCGGCTCATTACGACGCAGTTACTTCGTGCGGCCCCGCGGGTCCACGTCGATGTTCCGGCATTCCAGCTATAATCGTATGACCAACATTGATTATTGGATGTGCTGGTTTGGAATGGATTGTTTTCGGAATAGTAGCCGATGCCTGACGCGCCGGTAACGAGGGCCGACTTAATAAAATTTATTCCATGAACGCCTTGCTCGGGCTGGCTTCCGCCGGTTACCGCGTCAACGCGGAATATTGGTTGGTAATGCCCATTTGTTTGCAGCGCCCAAACCACGAGCAGGCGAACATTAACGCCCGCTCCGAAATCCGTCGATTGGAAGGAGGCCACCGCGTCGTACGCCGCGCCGCTATCGATGTTTGTCGTGTTCGGGAACGCCGATGTCCCGAAATAGGAACTGTTGGTTAATTGCACGGCATTATTTGTGCCTTTAATCTTAATCATTGTCGGAACCGCGAATGCAGTGCCTTCATTTGCTCCTGCAACCGGATCCCCGAGATCGAAGTTGGTGGAGAAGTTCGAGGAATTGAATGCGGTCACCATATTTTTTGAGTTTGACTGCAGCCACGCCGTCACTTTATTGATCGTGCGTTCAACTTCGTAAAAGTTCTTCGTATCTTTGGTTACCACGTAGCGGGTGCTGTTTGTGCTTTGCGCTGACTGCATAATTCCTACGGTTAGTAGGAGACACACCGATGCAACCACCATAACGCCTACCAACGCGTACCCGGCTTGATTTTCACAATCCGCACGGTTCATTTTCGCTGCCATAAACACACCTCAATGTACCTTAATACTTGTAATTCAAATTTCTGATTCCGACGATCTGCGTGGCGTACGCAATATAGTACTGTCCGTTCGAAAGCTCGCGTGGCGTTCTCACCCGCACATCAATCTGAACCGCGTGCACATTTTGAATCGCCGAAGCCGGGAATGGATCTGCGGAGGACGCAAGTAGTGGCAGGGTGAGCGGTGCATTATTGGCGTCGAGATAGCTCAACGTAAATTCCCCGGTCGACGCGAGTGTTTGCGCACCCCAGCCATCGTCACGAGTGATACCGGAATACGAGCCGAGCGATGTATACGTTATGGTCGGCACGACTTCTAGTAGGCTGCCTTTTGCGAATGTGGCCGATGGGGAATATTGCTTGTTGGTTTTTAACGTCACCGTTTTTGCGGTTGTATCGATTGATTCAACAATTCCCCACAATCCGTCTTCGTCGGCTACGGTGGCATTCGTAATATATATCGGGTCTTCGACTTCAATTTTTGAGACGCTCGTTAGCGCGACGGTGTTTCCGGCTGCGGGATTGTAGTCCGACGTAACGATGTATGTCTCGCCGCTCTCATTTAGCCGGAATGCAATTTGGCTCTCTGTTGTCGAGTCAACAATAATCGGCTGTGTGACGGTATTGTCGGTTAACGTTGCTTGCGCAATTAAAAAATTCGCCTGATGAAAGGGCACTCCATTGCCAAGCATGCGGATATCCGGAGTCATCATTTCGATTACACTTTGCGCTTGAAGCGCCGCGACTACCTTCAACTGATTATCGGTAGTTATCGCGGTGAGCGTTGAGTATGTGCTCACCACCGCGCTCAGTACGACGG
>CAYTAW010000044.1:1686-2633 GCA_964435675.1 uncultured Bdellovibrionales bacterium | reverse complement strand
GTACGACGGAAGAGATCATTAGCGACACGAGAGTTTCAGTCAGCGTGAATCCACGCTCGTTCTGGAATCTTTTAACTGAAGGGAGCTTCAACATCTTACGACTCCCACGGCGCAAAAGTTGTCGTGTATTTTGCAGGCTGCGGCAAATACGGGCTCGGACTGCTTACCGTTATAAAAATAGTGCGTGAACCGTCGGAGTTTACCGTTACATCAGTGACGCGTTTGAACGTGATCTTATGACCGCTTACCTGCAGCGTATTTTCGGTGGCGTCATAGGTATCGTTGAGCAGGTCAATTCGTACGCCTGAGAGTATTTCGGCCTTGCTAACAGCGAGATTCATCGCCAAATTTCCGATCTCGGAAGCTTTTTGGTAGCGAATGCCGACAATGGAGCTCGAAACGACCGTCAATCCCAGGATCCCGAGCAGCACTATCGCCACAAGAACTTCAAGTAGACCTGTTCCGCGTTGCGTGTTCGAAACTATCGTGGGGCGTATGTACATCACTCACACTCACACTCAAACCCCGATCCACCCTGCCGCCATATAAGTCGGAAGATGTAACGCAAAACTTAATAATATTTCGTAGGAAATATTTGCTGACAACGGCCTGAATTTAGGCGGCTTTTGTAATGCTGGCAGACTATTGTTTCGAATTATCCGGTGGAGATTGAATCCTATGCCCCGGAGATCAATACCGTACTCAGGATCGGCGACGACGTTATCGTCGCAGACGGGGTTTACGCTATTCGAGCTTATTGCGTCGCTCTCTTTGTTTGCAATCCTTTGCGCAGTCGCGGTTCCAAACCTCCATTCACTTACCGATTCAATCAATAAGCGTAATGCCGAACTCCAAGTTCTTCACGATATCCGCTACGCACAGGCAGCTACGGTGGAGCAGGGGTGCCGCGGAATTTTCACGGTAAGCACCAATGGTAAATCGTATAC
>CAYTAW010000044.1:0-1676 GCA_964435675.1 uncultured Bdellovibrionales bacterium | reverse complement strand
GGCTGCGACTACGTTCCCTATAGCGCCTCTGATAATCCGACACGTGACAAAGTCTTGAAGACGCAGGCGCTTCCGACAGGTATTCTTCTAACGTTAGACAATCCAATTATCTTCAATTCGCGGGGGCAGGTAATTGACGGCTACGGTGTACTGACCACGCGATCGGTAACGCTTAAGGTAAATGGCACTCCCTTTAGCACGGGGACACTTCGTCCAACGGGTTTCTTCGAATACTCGAGCTAGGCAAGTCGCATCGTCGAATAGAGTGCCGGTTCATAACGCCTCGAATCGCGCTAAGCGAACTCCATACTCCTACCGTATTACCCTATTGCGCTATCCCGGGGCGAAAAATGTGATGGCGAGACGGATTCTCGGCGTAGGTTTGAGTATTTAACGCAGGTATTATGGACACCGTTAAGGTCAATCTTAGGTATCCGGTATTAGTTATAAAAAACATAGGACATCCTAATCGGCCATTTAAATTTTTATAAATAGCTGAAAAAACCGGCGCTTTACCTCATCGGCTCGAGCGAGCTTTTAATTGCATTTGAGAGTGAGTTTGACTAAACTCCGAAATCTAAAACCTTGTTTAGAATTGGATGTCTATGTCTCCTGGTACTGAACAAAATAGCGAGCATCAACTCTCGGGTGATTTACATGGCCCCAAAGGTGGCGATACTCCCACCGATCCGGCATCCCTCTTAAGAAGCGTGATGGCAGATTTCGCAAATTTACCGAAGCTTGAGCAGCAGATGATTACAACTGCGCTTGCTCTTAAAATGACCTCCGCAGAAAGATTTGACGCCGAACGCGAGCGCTATCTTCAGTCATTCGAGCGCGTGAAAGAACTCCACGCCGTCATTATGCGTTTTGCCACCGCCGTTGATTCAAACAGGATTGATCCCAAGAAAACATTCAAGTCTTTGGGGGTGACATTCTCTCCGCAGCATGCGGCGGAGCGTCGCACCGAAGGCTTCGTCCGAAATCCGGTCGCTTCGACTTTCGATTCGATGTTCATCGCTTTTTCACAAAAGATTTCGACGTTATTGGCGGTACAGCAGGCAACGAACGTTTACCAACACCGCGCAGAACCCCTTTGCCGTGAAGCGACTTCAGATCTTCCCCTGATTGAAAAAGCGAAAGTTCTCGAAAGACTCAAGGATAATCAGAGCGCATATCTCGAAGTGATAGAGACCCTCGAAGATCTATTGAGGAGCTTTCCAATATTCTGCAAGCGCTTAGTCGATTCGGCGAAAACGGCCCACCGTAATATCATGAGGCAGTATGGTCCGGAAAAGAAAGAGGAGGAAGATAAGCCAGCTGATTCGATTTTCGATTTAATTAACCAGGGCCCAAAGGGGGGAGCGCGAGTTCCGCTATACCGTGAAAATCCCTATTTAACGGCGTTTTTGCACGATATTTCCGAGCACGTTCCGCTCGACGTAAAGTTACACGAAACGGGTAAATCGAAAAAGCTGGCGCGTGACCCTGATGTCGCTGCATTTCTAACGTACCTAAAAGCTCATATTGACGCTCCGTTGTATGCCGCGATCAACTCAACCAGAGTCTTTGAAGGCATTGGGCATTGTTTGAAAGAATTGAGCGAAGGTTTGCAGCAGCTCTATGTGATGCTCAAAGCGTCGTCATTGAACGAGGTGCGCAAGAGTGACCAATTC
>CAYTAW010000043.1:6476-12989 GCA_964435675.1 uncultured Bdellovibrionales bacterium | reverse complement strand
TAATCGTGCGACCGCGGCGGCCGTTATCGAACAAGGCGTCAACTGACTCTTGAAGCATACGCTTTTCGTTGCGGATGATGATGTCCGGAGCGCTGAGTTCAATCAGTCTCTTGAGACGGTTGTTGCGGTTGATTACGCGGCGGTAGAGATCGTTGAGATCGCTGGTCGCGAAGCGTCCGCCATCGAGCGGAACGAGCGGACGAAGATCCGGCGGAATTACCGGAATAACTTTCAAGATCATCCACTCAGGACGGTTCGTGCTATTCAGGAACGCGTTGAGAACTTTCAGGCGCTTCGATAGTTTCTTCTTCTTCGCTTCCGAAGTTACGTTTCTCAGATCTTCACGGAGTTCCTTGCAGGTCTTCTCAACTTCGATCTTTTCGAGCAACTTGAGAATTGCTTCGGCGCCCATTTCAGCGGTGAAGCTTGCGCCGTGCTCTTCGCGAGCGGTACGGTACTCTTTTTCCGTTAGAAGATCGCCCTCTTTCAGCGGGCTCTTACCACCATCAATCACGATGTACGCTTCGAAATAAAGAACTTTCTCGAGATCACGAAGCGTCAAATCGAGCGCTGAGCCGATACGACTCGGAAGGCTCTTCAAGAACCAAATGTGCGCAACGGGTGCGGCAAGTTCGATATGGCCGAGACGTTCGCGGCGGACTTTCGATTGAATGACTTCAACACCGCACTTTTCGCAAACTACGCCGCGGTGACGGAGACGCTTATACTTTCCACAGATACATTCATAATCTTTAACTGGGCCGAAGATCTTCGCGCAGAAAAGTCCATCACGCTCAGGCTTGAGTGTGCGGTAATTGATCGTTTCCGGCTTGGTCACTTCGCCGTACGACCAGCCGCGGATGCGCTCTGGGCTGGCGAGCGAAATCTTGAGAGCGTTAAATTTAATAGGATTCTTCGGCTTCTCAAAGAGACTAAAAATATCATCCATTGGGTATCTCTCTCTATTTTAAGGTCAGAAAATTTTTAAAATTACGGTAACTAAAATCTTAAAATCGTTTGAGGGGATTCCCCGAAGGGAATCCCCTCATGCCACTAGGACGCGCTCGGAAGCTCTCCAATGGGAGCTGCCGGTCGATCGCCGCCTTCCAGCGGTAAATCGTCTTCGTCCGAAGCTTCTTCGACGAGTTCGACGTCGAGCGCCAGAGACTGGAGCTCCTTCATCATCACGTTGAACGACTCGGGGAGGCCCGGTTCAAGCACATGCTCGCCCTTGACGATCGACTCGTACATGCGCGTACGGCCAGTCACGTCATCGGATTTCACCGTCAAGAACTCCTGCAGCGTGTAGGCAGCGCCGTACGCTTCAAGCGCCCACACTTCCATTTCGCCGAGGCGCTGTCCACCGAACTGCGCCTTACCGCCGAGAGGCTGCTGCGTTACAAGCGAGTATGGCCCGATTGAGCGCGCGTGAATCTTATCATCAACCAAGTGGTCGAGCTTCAGCATGTACATGATGCCGACCGTGACGCGTTCAGCGAACGTTTCGCCGGTCTTACCGTCGTACAGCGTTACCTGTCCCGACTCATCAAGTCCGCAGAACTTGAGCAGCTTACCGATTTCCTCCTCCGATGCCGCGTCGAAAACGGGGCTTGCGAAGTGGACGCCGCGCAGCTCTTTCTTGGCCAAGCGGAAAATATCGTCGTCATTCAGTTTGGCAACGAATTTCTTATGCTGGTCCTCTGGAAAGCTGACATCAAAGATTTCGCGTAGTCTCTTGGCCGCTTCTTTGCGCGCGTCCGGATTAGCGTAGCTATGATCGGTCAACGTCGCCGGATCCATCACCTTATCGACCATGTTACGCACCTTGCGGCCAAGTTCATACGAAGCCCAACCAAGGTGGGTTTCGAGAATCTGACCAACGTTCATGCGCGAAGGTACGCCGAGCGGATTCAATACGACATCCACTGGAGTTCCGTCGGCAAGGTACGGCATGTCTTCCTGCGGCAATACGCGCGAAAGAACGCCCTTATTGCCGTGACGGCCTGCGAGCTTATCGCCCACCTGAAGCTTGCGCTTGATGGCGATGAAGACTTTGACCAACTTAATCACGCCCGGAGCGAGCTCGTCGCCCTCTTTGAGCTTCTTGATCTGCTCTTGAAGCACGGCGCGCTTGTTGTTGATCAATTGACCAGTCTTAACGACGATCTGATTGATCTTCTCTTGCAGCGCTTCGTCACCAACTTGAATATCACGGAGATATTCGAACGGCACCGAATTCAGAAGGTCGACCGTAATTTCGGTATCCTTAGCGATCAACTGCGTACGCTTCTCGTCGACGAGACGAGCAGTGGTGGACTTGCCGGTCAGAAGTTCGCGAATCTCGATCATTGCCGCATCGCGGATGATCTTGATCTCGTCCTTATGATCCTGCTCGACGCGGGCAATTTCACGCTTTTCGATCTCGAGCATACGCTCGTCTTTATCGGTTCCCTTACGCGAGAACACCTGCGCGCCAATGACCGTGCCTTCGACACCCGGAGGGAGTCTCAAGCTCGTGTCACGGACTTCACCGGCCTTCTCGCCGAAGATTGCGCGCAGCAGCTTTTCTTCTGGGCTGAGCTGCGTTTCACTCTTCGGAGTGATTTTTCCGACTAAGATATCACCGTGCGTTACTTCAGCGCCGACGCAGATGATTCCGGATTCATCGAGATTCTTCAGCGCCTCTTCACCGACGTTCGGGATATCTCGAGTAATTTCTTCCTTACCAAGTTTGGTATCGCGAGCGACGCACTCGAACTCTTCGATGTGAATCGAAGTGAAAACGTCTTCACGAACCAAGTGCTCGCTGATTAAGATCGAGTCTTCGAAGTTGTATCCGCCCCACGGCATGAACGCGACAAGCACGTTTTGACCGAGCGCAAGTTCCGCCATATCGGTACTTGGACCGTCTGCGATAACTTCATTCTCTTTGACCAGTTCGCCCGGAACCACGATCGGACGCTGCGTAATGCAGGTGCCCTGATTCGAACGGCGGTACTTCACCAGATTGTAAATATCCACGCCGGTATCAAGCGACGCGTCAGTGATCTTGTCAGCACGTACCACAATACGCTCTGCATCGACCGAAACAATCTTACCCGAACGCTTGGCGACAATCGTCGCGCCCGAGTCGCGAGCAACGATGTGCTCCATACCGGTTCCGACAAGCGGCGCTTGCGGAATGAGGCACGGAACCGCCTGACGTTGCATGTTCGAACCCATCAGCGCGCGGTTCGCGTCATCGTTCTCAAGGAACGGAATCAGCGAAGCGGCGACCGATACGATCTGCTTCGGACTAACGTCGGCTTTCGTAACTTGATCCGATGATACAAGCGTGTATTCGGCGTTGCGGCGCGCGTGCACCACTTTATCGCGGTACTTTCCGCTCTCATCAAGCGGCGCGCTTGCCTGCGCAATCGTCTCACGCTCTTCTTCAAGCGCAGTCAGATAGATAACGTCCTCAGTTACTTTGCCGTTGCTGTCGACGATACGGTACGGAGTCTCGATGAAACCGAACTCGTTCACACGAGCGTATACGGCCATCGAGGCGATAAGACCGATATTCGGTCCTTCCGGTGTCTCAATCGGGCAGATACGTCCATAGTGCGTGGTGTTTACGTCGCGGACTTCGAATCCGGCGCGATCACGCGTCAAGCCGCCTGGTCCAAGGGCCGACAAGCGGCGCTTATGGGTGATTTCCGAGAGCGGATTTGTTTGATCCATGAACTGCGAGAGCTGTGACGAACCGAAGAACTCCTTCACTACCGCCGCGACCGGCTTGTAGTTGATCAGATCCTGCGGCACGAGCGTGTCGATATCCTGCATACCCATGCGTTCTTTGACCGCGCGTTCCATGCGCACGAGACCGATGCGGTATTGGTTTTCGATCAACTCTCCCACTGCGCGAACGCGGCGGTTTCCGAGATGGTCGATATCGTCCGTCGAGTACATGACCGGATCATTCGAATTCTTCAGCTCGAGAAGATAACGCACCGTCTCCTTGATATCGCTGGCGGAAAGCACGCCTTGATCAAGCGGCGGAGCTTCCTTGCCCTGCGAGATGTAAAGCTTGTGGTTAATCTTGTAGCGGCCGATGTCCGAAAGGTCGTACCGATCGCCGTTGAAGAAAAGATTTTTGAAGGTCGCAGCGGCCGTTTCCGGACGAGGCGGATCTCCTGGACGGAGACGGCGGTAGATTTCTACCAAGCTGTCCGTTGTCGGCTTACCGATGATGCGTGAGTAGAGATCTTCACGCGCCGGGCTGAGCTTGTCGGTAAGCAGCGTGCGCCAGAGTGAGTCTCCAATGTGGTGATCATCTAGGTAAAGCGTGCGAACTTCTTCGATCTTCAGGTCGCGAAGACGCGAAATAACACCTTGCTCGACCACTTCGCCCTTGGTGTTCAGCTTATCGCCCGTTAGCTCTTCACCCGAGTAAACAACGATTTCGAACTTGCTGCAGATTGCTTGGCCATCGGCCTCGTTGAGCTGCGAAACGCCTTCAGCGAGACGGTCCTTGATCGTTTCCCAACCGACAAGAACTTCACCCGCTTTCGCGAGGGTTTCCTTTGTCTTCGGATGAACCACGTTCTCGTTAGCGACCAAAATCGTATCGGCGGCGATCATTCCAGCGAGCGTTTCCGGATCAACTTCAATCGAATCAATTTCCGCTTCACGGAGACGGCGGATAACGGCACGGTTGAATTTACCGCCCTGGCGAACCAGCGTCTTACCGCCTTCCTTAATCTCTTTGTAAGACTTCTGTCCTTCAAGCTGCTCAGGCATGAACTTCTTGGTTACAATGCCGCGCTTACCGAAGCTGATCAGATCGGACTTGTAATACTCGTTCAGAATTTCGTCAGCCGACATTCCCAACGCACGGAGCAATACCGACGCATTCATCTTGCGACGGCGGTCGATGCGCACGTGAAGAATATCTTTGATATCGAATTCAAGATCGATCCACGATCCGCGATATGGAATTACGCGCGCCGAATACAAGAGCTTGCCCGATACGTGGCTCTTTCCTTCGTCATCGTCGAAAAATACGCCAGGAGAACGGTGAAGCTGCGTCACAATAACGCGTTCGGTGCCGTTAATCATGAAGGTTCCGCGCTCGGTCATCAAAGGAATTTCACCGAAGTAGACGACGTCTTCCTTCAATGCGCTCAAGTTACGAGCACCCGTTTCAGGATCAACATCCCAGAGAACGAGCTGGATAGTTACACGCAGCGGAGCCGCCCAGTTCATGCCACGATCACGACACTCATCGACGTCGTACTTCGGTGTGCCGAGGCTGTACGACACGAATTCCAGCGATGCTGTGTTATTGTAGTCTTTAATCGGGAATACCGACTTGAAGACCCGCTGCAAGCCGATATCTTCACGCTTCTCCGGATCTACGGAGAGCTGAAGAAATCGTTCATAAGAACTTTTTTGTATACTGATGAGATTCGGGATCTCTGCGGTTTCTGGAATTTTTGAGTAGCTGCGACGAAGACGAAGGTTAGTTTTGATTTTTGAACTCATGGTCTCTCGGTAATCTCCACGTTAAACTAAGCGAATCGCTTAGTTACTATTTTGTATCTAGTAACAACCTAATTTCTCAAACTTGCGGACGGGCAAAGGCATCTACTTGAGTATCATCAGTCCTAACTGATGATACGGCGCAAACTGCATCCTAAACCAAAGGCAAAACCTCCCCGAAGGGTCTACACCCCCACCGGAGAGGAACTACACGCCTCACGAGCTACTCAATCTGCTTTAGGTACTAACTTAAACCTATACACGGAAATGCGGGAACGAATCCCTCTCCGCTGCCTCGAACTAGTACTATAAAAGCACCGTCTTGAAATAACAAGTGAGTATAAAAAAAACGCGCTCCGATATCCGGAGGTGGCTTTAAAGCTGGGGGTTTTTAGGCCCCCAGCACCTGGGGCATTTCCCCCCAGAACTTTTAAAAGCCTTACTTGATGCCAGCTTTGGCGCCAACTTCTTCAAGTTTCTTCTTGATATCGTCAGCTTCGGCCTTAGAAACGCCTTCTTTCAATACCTTAGGAGCAGCGTCTACAAGATCCTTCGCTTCCTTGAGACCAAGGCCTGTCACTTCGCGGACGACCTTAATCACCTTAACGCGGTCTGCACCAGCTTCTGTGAGCGAAACAGTGAATTCTGTTTGCTCCTCAGCAGCAGCGGCACCACCAGCTGCAGCAGCGCCGCCAGCGGCAGCAACCATTGCAACCGGAGCCGCAGCGCTAACGCCGAGCTCTTCTTCGAGATCCTTAACCAACTTAGCTGCATCCATCAGAGACATTTGCTTGATGAAATTCTTCACCTGCTCAACGCTCACTGTTCCTTCACTCATTGCTCACTCCTTTATAAAATTCGTAACTACTCAGCCTTTGACTCAATCATCTCGAACTCATTTCCTAACTCATTGCACCCGGAGAAGTTCCATGCGACGGGTTAAGCCAAATTCTGAATAGTTACATTACCTAACTAATATTTATTATGAAG
>CAYTAW010000043.1:0-6466 GCA_964435675.1 uncultured Bdellovibrionales bacterium | reverse complement strand
GCTGAACCTTCCAGCTTCTTTCGCTGCGCCTCAAGGAGACGCACCATCTGAGAACCAGGGGCCTGAAGCAGGCCGACGAGTCTGGTAGCAGGCGCATTGATCAACGATAGAAGTTGAGCAAGAAGCTCCTGTTTGCCAGGCATCTTGGCGAGCATTTCGACCTTCTTCAGATCGAGAAAACTGCCGTCAACCCATGCACCCTTTATCTCAAACTTTTCGTTCTGCTTCGCGAACTCAGTCAGAACCTTGGTCGGAGCGACTGGATCAGTGTCAGCCAGCACTACGAAGCTCGGACCTTTAAATACTTCCAAAAAATTAGCTTTTTCGCTGCCGCTGAGCGACGCGTCTACCGAACGCTTCGCGAGCTTATTTTTGACGACGCGGGCAGTTGCTCCAGCGTTCTTCAAATTACGGCGAAGCGTGGTAATCTGACCAACCGTTAATCCACGGTAGTCAGCGCAAAGCGCGAGCGCCGATTTGCTGAGTTGCTTGCTGAGCGACTCGATTTCTACTTGCTTTTGAGCACGATCCATAACTTCACCTAAACTTTCTTTCAATACTAACTAAATCGCACGAAACACTAAACAGCGCGAAACTGGGCCAAGTCGAACTTGATTCCCGGTCCCATCGTCAGCGACATCGAAGCCGAACGAAGATACACGCCCTTGCTCGTTGAAGGCTTCGACTTATTGACGACCGTCATCAAAGCTACGATATTTTCCTTGACCTTATCGGCACCGAATGAAGCCTTGCCGACAGGGACGTGCAAGATACCTGCTTTGTCGATGCGGAATTCCGCGCGACCGGCCTTGATCGATTTAACCGTTGCGCCAACGTCAAACGTAACCGTTCCAACCTTCGGCGATGGCATCAAGCCTCGCGGTCCAAGCTGCTTACCGACTTTACCAACTTGGGCCATCATGTCTGGAGTAGCCACAAGCGCGTCGAAATCAAGAAATCCGCCTTTGATCTTTTCAACCAAATCTTCTGCGCCAACAATATCTGCGCCGGCCGCTTGCGCTTCCTGCGCCTTATCGCCCTTGGCAAATACAGCAACACGTACCGATTTTCCGAGTCCGTGCGGGAATGCAACGCTGCCGCGAACCGCTTGCTCTGTTTTGCGTGCGTCAATTCCAAGACGAATAGCAACGTCTACCGTCTCGTCGAACTTTGTCGACTTGGTGCTGACGAGGAGGCTGCACGCCTCATCGAGTCCGTACACTTTTGTGCGCTCAACGTTTTTTTTCAATCCGCGAATTCTTTTTCCTGCTCGAGCCATTTCTTCCTCTCACTTCCAATGATTCAATTTCGCCTACGCTTAATTAGTTCAATGTCATTTTAATCAACGACATCCACACCCATGCTGCGCGCCTGACCAGCTACAATTCTGAACGCTGCCTCATCGTCGTAGCAGTTAAGATCGGCCATTTTCTGCTTGCCGATAGCGTATACTTGCGCGCGAGTTATCTTTCCAACCTTGTCCTTGTTCGGTACACCAGAGCCTTTCTGAATGCCGATCGCCTTCTTAATTAGATACGACACCGGCGGTGTCTTGAGTTCAAATGTGAACGAACGATCTTTGTAGATGGTCAAAATTACCGGGGTAACCTCACCCATCTGCTTCTGCGTGCGCGCATTAAACTGCTTACAGAATTCCATGATGTTAACGCCGTGCTGACCGAGAACTGGACCGATCGGCGGAGCTGGATTGGCCTGCCCTGCAGGGATCTGGAGTTTTACGAGTGCTTGTACTTCTTTTGCCATTTTAAACCTTCTCCACCTGGATGAAATCGAGCTCAACTGGAGTAGCACGGCCAAAAATACTGATCAACACTTTGACCTTGCCCTTATCCGGTTTGACCTCTTCAATAGTACCGTTAAAATCAGTGAACGGACCGTCTACGACCTTGACCGTTTCACCCTGTTCAAAATTCATCTTCGCGCGCGGCGACGATGCGCCTTCTTCAACTTGGTGAACGATGCGGTTTACTTCCTCTTCCGAAATCGGAGAAGGATCTGTCGCATCGCCAACAAAGCCCGAAATCTTCGGTGTCTCTTTGACTAAGTGCCATGTGTCCTGGTTCATCACCATCTGCACAAGCATATAGCCAGGGAAGAACTTCCGGCTTGAAGTTTTCTTCTGACCCTTTACGAGCTCGACTACCGTTTCTTGGGGAACGTGAATCTCTCCGAAGAGGCTGCCCATGTTGTATGTGCGAATACGCTCCTCAAGAGACTGCTTCGCTTTGAACTCGAAACCAGAGTACGCGTTCACCACGAACCAATGCATGTCGGAACGTTTCTCAACAGGCGCAGCTACTGCAGGAGCAGCGACTTCCGCTTGAGCGGTTTCGCTGGACCCAGCTGAATTTTCGCTGGAACTCGTCTCACCAACGTTCTGCGTCTCTTCCATTTGTCTAATCCGCCTAAAAATCTAAATCGGGCCAATTCTTGAGAGACAATCGCTCCCATCACGAGAGAATTGCACCCATTAACCGCCCGAAGACAACGTCGAGGATGAACAGACACAACGAGACAAAGAAAATAATTGCCAACGTTGCAACTGTCGCCTGAATCGTTTCCGGGCGCGTCGGAAAATTCACCCTTTTGAGCTCAGCAACACTGTCAGAAAAATATCCAAGCGAGTTAGAGACAATTGAGCCAGATTTTCCCGCTCCGCCTTTGTCCCCGCCCTTCTCTCCTGACGATGCTGACGCCATTTAAAACCACCAAAAGTAGTAAAATTTGTCCGTTTTAAATTTACGCAACCGCTTGAAATTAAAGCACAAACTATTGCTTATGCGCGCTCACACAAAACCCGATGGGCGCAATTTCAAGAGCATAAACTTAAAAAATGAGCGTGGAGCTTAACAGAAAGTTATAAAAGGTGCAAATAGTTGGGCGGCAAGATTCTAGCCTATTTTTGCCTGATTTTCGAGTATTTTTAAGTCCGAATTTGCTCAATAAATTGGGTGAGCCCCGACCGAAGCCCCCCCCCTTTAAAGCTGGCTGGGGCGGCCCTCAAAAACAGCAAGAGCGCCTGGCATTCGTCTCGAAAGAACCAGTGAGACCTCGCCACCAAACGTGACATCTTGAAATCATTCGGCAGAAAAAATCATTTGTCAGGCCAGCGACGCACCAAATCGTGCGCAAGCTCGGTGCAGAGAGCGCTCATTAAGCGGCGCTCGTTCACATTGAGAGGAATAGCTTGCGCATCGCGTGCCAGGTTTGCGACACGACTGTTTGTCGATTGGTCGGAGATTGGAAGCGGCGCGAGCCGCCAATAGCCGCCGATATCGGACAACAAGACCTGTCCGGAATATTTCTGCTCGGCGATTATCACGTAGCGCGCGCAACCGTCATGATACTGCTTGGTCAAAGGAGAGAATATCCTCTGCGAGGGAATGAACGGTTCCAGGATACGCGATTGCTTTACTCCGGGGCGCCCGACTTCAGCACAAATCTTTTCGGGCGTATCGACCACGATATGTTCACCGAGCGATCCCGCGATATCCTTGCAGACCACTAATTCAGGACGATACTCGTCGAGCAGTCGTTTCAATCCGGCGAGCGTACATGGATAGGAGCGGACTTTGAATTCACGCCACGGCTCAAGCAAAAGATCGGTGTACCGTTTGTCAGCCAACGCGCGCTCCATGCGCAGCAGATCGGCCGCAATCGAATAATAACGGGAATGCCATTCGGCGTGAACATCGGTCAGCCAGCGCGAGCGCTCTTGCAAACCGGCCATTGCGCGCAGCTCGTCTTTAAACAAATCTTCAATAGGCAATAA
This sequence comes from uncultured Bdellovibrionales bacterium, assembly GCA_964435675.1. Classification (GTDB taxonomy): domain Bacteria; phylum Bdellovibrionota_C; class UBA2361; order UBA2361; family CAYTAW01; genus CAYTAW01. The sequence goes on along the minus strand of CAYTAW010000043.1, from coordinate 2,673 downwards.
CCGGTGCGAGGCACGCCCGCCAAGTGCCATTACCGTGCCGACATACGCCATCGCGCTCTGACCGTATTTGTCGAACTGCTCGTTGATAAATCGATCGACGCGGCGCTCTTGCAATTCTTCATCGAGAACAGTGGTGCGACTTCGCGCAAAACCTTCGACGCCGGAGTTTAACCCGTTGATTTCGATAATGAACGGCCTGCCTTCCGGGTCTATTTTTAGATCGAAACCAAACAGCGCAAATCGGGACAGACAGTCAAGCCGAGAAGCGGGAGGCTGATTCTTTAGAACATTCGCGTCGACCTCGCTCCATAGCGCACGGTTAAGAATTTGGACATGCGGAATGAGGTGCCGGCTCGAATCGAGCATTTTCACCGCGGAAATTTCTTGGGAGTCCGGATGAAGCAGCATACGCCTCAAGCTGCGAATCGGATCCATCGAACGCAAATCAACTTCGCTCAGTATATCTTTGAAGAGCCAGCGTGACGTTTCACGTAGCACCGTAGAATCGAGCGCCGCGATTTCAGGCACTAACTGCCGTGTGACTGTTTGATTCATAAGTGCAGGCCCGTATGCGAGAAGTCGATTCTATCACGCGCGCTGCCCTACTCAATTCGACTCCCGCGCCGCACGATAATTTATCAGTAATTATCGTGCTTTACTGGGCATTGAGGCTGCATTATGATCCAGCGAAACGGCTACGCGAATAGTACTAATGAAAGAATTTAACGGCGCTCGGGCGATTGTTACAGGCGGGTGCGGATTTATCGGCTCAACGTTGGCGAAACGTCTCATAAGTTATGGAGCGCACGTTACGCTCGTGGATAGCATGATTCCGGAATACGGCGGCAACTTGATGAATATTAACGGCATCGAGCACAAGGCGCTGGTAAATTTTTCTGATGTCCGCGATCCGTACAGCATTCGTCACTTAGTTCGAGGCCAAGATTACTTGTTCAATCTCGCCGGACAGACGAGTCACATGGATTCGATGAGCGACCCGGCGACCGATTTGAAAATTAACGCCGAAGCGCAGCTCTCAATCCTCGAAGCGTGCAGAAAAGAGAATCCAAACGTTAAGCTCGTTTTCGCCAGCACGCGTCAGCTATACGGCAAACCTCAATACCTTCCCGTCGACGAAAAGCACCCAATCGTTCCCGTCGATGTGAACGGCATCAACAAACTTGCAGGAGAGATGTACCACATCCTCTACAACAACGTTCACGGCATCCGGGCCTGCGCTCTGCGACTTACGAATACGATTGGACCCGGCATGCGCGTCAAAGACGCGCGGCAGACGTTCGTCGGCATTTGGGTTAAAAATCTTCTTGAAGGGAAGCCATTAGAAGTATGGGGCGGTGATCAGCTGCGCGATTTCAACTACGTTGACGATGTCGTTGATGCAATGCTGATTTCGGCGGTGTCCGAAGCGGCATACGGAAAGATTTTCAATTTGGGAGGCAAGCCGGTCATCAGTCTCAAGCAGTTGGCAGAGATGATGGTGCGGGTCCATGGCAAAGGGGAATTCATCATCAGAGAATTTCCTGCGGAACGAAAAAAGATCGACATTGGCGATTACTATTCCGATTATTCCTTGATCGAAAAAACGTTGGGTTGGGCACCGAAGGCCGATCTCGAGGAAGGCTTAAAGGCCACGCTCGATTACTATTCAAAGCGGCTGCAAGCCTATCTGTAGCGCGTAATCAGTCAACCTGTATATTTGGGTTCCACGCGACTTCCCATACGTGACCGTCAGGATCCTGAAAATAGCCGGCGTAGCCGCCCCAAAACGTATCGCGCGCCGATTTAATAATGCCAGCTCCGGCCTCTTTCGCCTGCGCCATCACTTCGTCCACTTCTTTTTTGGAATTTACATTGTGCGATAGCGCAAACTCCGTTGCGCTCGGTGGTGTTACCGGCAGCCCGGAATCATGACTCAGGCTCTTGCGCGGCCACAACGCCAACCGAAGTCCCGATTGTAGCTCAAAAAACGCGACGGCGCCGAACTCGAATTCACCTCCAACGATCCCCTTAGAATGCAAACCCAAACCATCCCGGTAAAAATGTATGGCGCGTTTTAAGTCATCGACCCCAAGCGTAATCATCGTAATGCGCGGCTTCATTGCGATCCTCCCGATAAGGTTCCACACGAGGCGCGAATATCCGCCCCGCCTGAGTAGCGTCGAACAACGGGCTGTTTTAAATACACATTCAAATAATTTCTAAAATTCTTAATTTCTTGGTCGGTTGGCTTTCGATATCTGCCCGCCGTGTCATTGACGTCGATTAAATCGAGACGCACCGGCGTATCACCGACTAATTCTCCAAGCGCTCGCGCGTCCTCCTCGAATATATTTTCACCACTGATACACACATACGCGAGCATGACGCGATCTTTGCGGGCAAGAGAATGACGGCGCGCAGCCGCCATCAAATCTACAACTGGGGTGCGCGCGGCGACTGGCACCAGCCGTTTTCGCTTTTCGTCAATTGCTGATCCCAAACTAATCGACAGCCGAAATGGACGACGTTCATTCGTAAACCGGTCTATCTCCTTTACAAGCCCGACGGTGCTGATCGTAATAGCTTTCGAGCTAATAGCGTGAAGCACCGGAAAACAAAAATGCTCCGCGGCAAGCATTACGTTTTCGTAATTGAGAAATGGCTCCCCCATCC
>CAYTAW010000042.1:10193-13208 GCA_964435675.1 uncultured Bdellovibrionales bacterium | reverse complement strand
GAACTCGAGTGTTCAGATTGCGACAGCGCTCTCGGTATTTGCCGCGTGCTGGATAGCCGCGCTGCTGTTACACCCGAAACCGCCAGCTTTTCCCGCGAGGATTTTCGCTCGATTCATCCGCTGTTCACGGTGAAGAGCGTGAGTTTGAATCGGCTGAGTAATTATGTTTTAATTGCCCGCAAAAGCGGGCAAAATGTCGACTTCTTTCACTCAAGAGATAAACTCCGCCTTTAGCGAGGGAGCGCCGCACTGGGTGGTGGCCGCAAGAGATTGCGCCGATTCAACTATGAATGTGGCGCGGGAGATGGCGGGAGCGGCTGAAGAGTCGCTGCCTTTTTGCATCATAGCGCGCGAGCAGAAGACGGGGCGAGGGCGCGACGGGCGCGTATGGACATCGGCGCCCGGAGGATTTTATGCCACCTTTGTCCTAAGCGCGGGCGCGCACGGAGAAAAACTCTCCGGTTTTTCGTTAATGGTCGGATCGGTAATCGCAGAGCTTCTGGAAGGCGCAGGGGTGCTCGTGCAACTAAAATGGCCGAACGATTTAATGAGCTCCGACGGGAAAAAGCTTGGTGGAATTCTGATCGAAACGATGCGGCGGGCCACCGATACTATTTTGTTGGTCGGTATCGGAGTGAATTTCGATAATCCGATTGATGCACAAACGATGGCGTCGCTGAGATCGCTCGGCGCATCCGATCTGGAGATGAGCGAATGGGGCGCAAATCTAGCCATTGCGCTGGAACGCGGATTGGCGGATTTTCTGAATCAGGGACTCGATGCGCAGCTCCCGCGCTGGAACGATCGCGATTATTTGCGCGGTAAGTCGGTGCGGATCGAGTGCGGCGAACGCGTGGTCTGCGGAATTGCAGACGGCATCAGCCGCGGCGGTGCGCTGCGGATAAAGAGCAGTGCAGGGATCGAAGAGATTTGGAGCGGTCATATAATTGGCGTAGGTAACGCGTAATAGTAGGGGAAGGCGATGCTGCTTTGTTTTGACGTTGGAAATACGAATACGGTAATCGGCTGCTTTGACGGTGAGGCGCTTAAAGGCGAGATCCGCATCTCGACCAGCCGCGAGCGCACGATAGATGAATACTCTTCGCTCGTTTTGACGCTCTTGACGCAGAAAGTTCAGGCGAAGCCCACCGCGTTTAACGCGGCGATTATTTCGAGCGTTGTTCCGCCGCTGACGCCGGTGTTTACAACTATGGTTGAAGATCTTTTCGGTATCAAACCGCTCATTGTCGGACCGGGTATCAAGACCGGCCTTGCCATGCGCGTTTCTGAGCCGGCATCCGTCGGCGCCGACCGCATCGTGAATTCGGTCGCCGTGCGCGAACTTTTTGGCGCGCCGGCGCTCGTGGTTGATTTTGGCACAGCGACTTCCTTCGACTACGTAAACAAGAGTGGTGAGTACGAGGGGGGAGCCATCGCGCCGGGGATACACGTCTCGCTTGATTCTCTTGCCAGAAACACCGCGAAACTTCCGCGAATCGAAGTCGCCTGGCCAAAGACGATTGTCGGGAAGAATACTATCGCCGCAATGCAGTCGGGCACGGTTGTCGGATACCTCTGCATGGTCGAGGGCTTGATTGCTCGGTTTGAAGAGGAAATCGGCGAGATCAAGCACGTCGTGGCGACGGGAGGTCTGGGCGGATTATTTACCGAGCATTCAAAGCGCATTTCGCGCTATGAGCCGAATCTGACGCTTCACGGGTTGCGTCTGATTGCCCAGCTGAACAAATGACATTCTAAGAGCAGTGGTCACCTAAGAAGATTGATCGATCGTCAGCGCAAAATTTTCGAGCGAGATGTTCGTGTCGTAATTCAACATTGTTCCGCTGAAGAGATCGGTAATCTGCGCCAGGTCGGCATTACTTTGATCGGGTTGCGGTACCACCATCGTCAGTAAGCTGATTTCTTGGCGGCCGATACGGCGCTCAAGCGCGCTGCCGAAATACGTCAGCGTGGTTTGAGAACTTTGATCGTTGCCGTCGGTAATAAGCACGATGCGGCGTTGTAAATTACTAAATTCTGGCTTCGCCAGCTCTTCAGCCGCGCTGAGAATCGCGTCGTAGACCGCGCTTCCGGCGTTCGTCGCTAGTCCGGTCAAATGCGGAAAAATAGAGCGTTTCTGCGACACGGGGGGCGATATGAGCTGCACCCGTGAGTCAAACGAAATTAACCCCGACGGATCTTGTGGCCCCTCCCGCTCAAGCATCCCGCGTACGAGCCGTTTTGCGCTGATAAGCGCCGGGCCCTGCATACTGCTTGAGCAGTCGATCACGTACATGGTGGCTGTTTGCGGTGAAAGCTGATTGGTTGCGCTGACGAGCTCTTGGTATCTTCCGATTGTGACCGCTTGAAAAGGCACTTCCGGACGCGGCTGCACACCCAAGCTTGGGGAGAAGGCGTCAATCTTTTCGGTTTGGTACTGCATGGCCCGATATCCGGTCTGCTGAGCGACGATCTGCACGTCCTGTGAGAGGAGATGTTGTTGGAAGAGATCCGCAGCAGCGCGCTGTGGCTGTGTCACCCAATCCGCTTCCGATATGCACGCGGTATAGTCCAGTTCCGGCGCATTATCCTGGATGTATACAGCGGTCGCGAACGTATCTTCGGATGAATGGCGGTTGAAATTTATCACTTCCTGCTCGGTCGTCAGTGCGATGCGCGGGTTGCCGAAAAAGGATTTCGGCAGAGACGATAATAAGCGCTCCGCGCTGGAAAAGAGGCGGAATCGGATTAGGTTTACATTTTCCTTGCCGCCGGCAAAACTTGCGTTCATATACACAGCCGCGGCCAGTCCGCTGTCCGACAGCATCGGGCGCGCATAATTTAGTTGATGAGATCCTGCGCTTGGGTACAGGTGGGCGCTGTCGGTTATCGTTGCCCCACCAATTATTTTCTTTTTCGTGCCGCGGCCGAAAGCGGCAACGAGACCGGTGGAGAAAATTTTCTTGCAATTAATTTGTTTGGCGCCGAGATTGACGATGTTGTTGTTAACGTAGT